>JAJQCU010000300.1:5748-7763 GCA_021202575.1 Lachnospiraceae bacterium | reverse complement strand
AATATGATCAGGACGCCTACGCCGGAGCCGATCTGCAGTTTATCGGGACCTTGCAGACCAACAAGGTCAAATACCTGATCGGAAAGGTATCCCTGATCCAGTCCGTGGGCAGCGACCATCTGGGAAAAGCCATCGCGAAGGAAGCCGCCAAAAAGGACCTTTGTCAGGATATCCTGATCGAGGTCAACATCGGGCGGGAGGAAGCCAAGAGCGGACTTCTGCCGGAGGAGCTCACCTCCGCCGTGGAGGAATTGTCCGCACTGCCCTCCCTTCGCATCCGGGGCCTGATGGCCATTCCGCCCATCGCGGACCAGGAAACCGGCAATACCCCTTATTTTCAGAAAATGCGCCAGCTGTATGACGGCCTGGCCGCACTTGACCTTCCCAATGTAAAGATGGATTACCTGTCCATGGGAATGACAGACGATTTTCGGGAAGAGAGACTACGGCACTCCCTGAGAAGGGGAGGCCTTGTCCCACCGGGGCGCTGCCCTGTATTTACTGTATTTATTTTTCATCTTCCGGGAAAGCGCTGTCCAGAATCTCATCGTCGCTGACCTTGTCCGGCTTAATCTTATGAATGATCTCCGGAATCAGATCCAGCGCCCTGGAAATATTGTCCGTGGTCCTGACATTGATCAGTCGGGTCATACCATTGCTGATCACCAGCACCGCGCTGGGGGACATCTTGCCTGTAACGCCTCCGCCGCCGGCAGCCTCCTTTTTGGGATCCGCCAAAGCACCTGCGCCCACGCCCATTCCGAAGGAAACATCCACCAGCGGAATAATGATGGTGTCGTCAATTTTTGTCGGCTCTCCCACCACCGTCTTGGTGGAGACCAGCCCGTCAATCCCCTGCAGCAGGGAATCGATCATACCGTTTATCTGCTTGTCTGCCATTTCAGATTCTCCTTATCTCAGAAATAAAATGTCTCACTCGTTTATCCGCAATGATTTTCACTGCCGCCGTTACAAAATGGATCAGTCTGATCTTTCCGCCAAGCTCAAACTCCACATCCAGATAAGACTCCATCCATACCGGTTCAAATTCAATGGTGCCCGGAAGGTATTCCCCCAGGGCACAGTAGGCCGCGTACAGATAGCCGGTGGTCTCCGGCGCGCCTGTTCCGAAGATCAGGTGAATATTGCACTTTCGCGGCAAAATGGTCTTCAGCGCCCTGAACACCTTTCCCAGGACATCCGGGTACATTTCCTTATACTGCCATAAAAGCGCCGCAATCGCGACGATTTTATTCTCTGCTTTTTCACTGGAGGCTTCCTCAGAATCAGGCGCTTTTTTATCTGTCTTTTTTTTCGCCTTTTTATCTGACTTCTCCTCAGCTTTCTCCCGCTTCGAAGTGTCCCGTTCTTCCCGGTTTTGACTGCTCTGATCCCTCTCCGGGTTCATTTCTACAGGCTCTTTCCTGCCCGTATTACTTTCTCCGACGTTTTTAACCTCAGGATTCTTTTGCTGATCCGAACTCTCTTCCGAAAAAGTCTCCTTTTTATCACGATCCGTTTTCTTTCCGGCCGCCTTTTCTTTCCGCATTCCGCCCTTCGTTTCCTCCCTGGGCTTCAGCAGATCGAACCACAAAATCTTCACGGAAACGATCTGCTCCGCCGGGTAAGAGACCCTCACCCTGACAAGGGGGCGCAGATAGGAAATAAAGGCGCTGACACCCATTTCCTCCGGATGCTTTGCCCCCTTCGCCCGATATTTAACCGGTACGAACAGAACAAGGCAAAGGATCAGAAGGACCAGCCCCAGAATGACCAGCAAAAAAATGCCGATGATTTTCAGTATTGTGAGCAAAATCGTAATCAATGTTTTACCCCTGACTGAGCTTCCATAAACTGCGCCAGACTTTCATACCTTCCCAGCGCGTAAATCTGATCCATGACCTCCATCACCAGATTATAAGCCTCCTCCCGGGACGCGGCTATTCCCACAACGCAGTCATCCTCCCGCAGCAGGCGCGGATTATAATGTAGCATGCGCCAGGAATAAATTTCCA
>JAJQCU010000300.1:0-5738 GCA_021202575.1 Lachnospiraceae bacterium | reverse complement strand
GTATAAACAAGGCAATAATACTTGTCCGGCAGTCTGCCCATCACCAGATCATTCCGCAGCCCGTCCGGGTCCGGATCATCGATACTGCTGCCCCAAAGCAGCTTCTGACTGACTCGCATATCACGTCTCCTCTGAAAGCGACAGTTCCCAAGCTCTGACCTCTGAAAAAAGAGACGGCAGGAAAAGAATCCTGCCGTTTCAGATCCATAAGGATATACAGCATCCTTTCATCCGGGATTCCCCGCTTCCTGCCGGTGGAGCATCCTCCCGGCAGCACCGTGCGTCAGGTATCCCACAGACCCCGTTTGCGCATTTCCACATATTCATGGTAGGCCTTCTCCACCATCTGCTTTTCATTGGAGAATCGCAGCAGGTGATAGGCCTCATGATACTTGTAGAAGCCGGAATCCACAAAATATTCTTCGCGTTGTGGTTTGCTGTAATAGCTTTCCGCAGACATTAAAAACCAATGAACTTCCTTTGATACTGTATCCTCCGGCACCATAAAGGTATATTCACTCTTTCCCACATACCTTTTGATGCTGCCCCTGGCCCCGGTTTCCTCCAATACCTCTCTTAAGGCGGTCTGTTCGAACGTTTCGCCTTCTTCCACAGTTCCCTTTGGCAATACCCATCCTTCGTATTTGTTGTGATAATTCTTGTACAGCAGAAGGATTTTTCCTCTGAAAATAACCATACCGCCACAGCTTGTTCCCTGAAGTATAAGCAGCACCTCCTGTATTTGGTGGTTAGTTGCGACTTACGCTTAGTATAGTCTATCCTTCAACTCTTTGCAAGAAAAAAATAAATACAGCCCCTTTTTAATGTTACTATTCACGGCCCTCCTCTTCGAGACGCCCTTCGGGTGCGCCCACATGCGCAAAAGCATCCGCTGTGAATAGTAACTCTTTAATACAGGTCCGCGTCGGACGCGAAGGCAATATATCCTCTGTATGCCTCGTAAATATCAATTTTGGATGTGGCCTCCCAGGGAGCGTGCATGCTTAAGACGGGCACGCCGCTGTCGATCACGTTCATGCCGTATCCCGCCAGGATGTAAGCGATGGTACCGCCGCCGCCCACATCCACCTTGCCGAGCTCCGCGGTTTGGAAGGAGACGTCCTCCTTCTCGAAAATATGGCGGAGATGCGCCACATATTCCGCGTTGGCGTCGTTGGAACCGCTCTTTCCTCCTCTGCCGGTGAATTTATTCAGCACGATGCCATGTCCGAAATACGCCGCGTTTTTAGTCTCAAAGCAGCCGGCGTAGAGCGGGTCAAAGGCCGCGGAAACATCGCTGGAGAGCATGCAGCTTCTCTGCAGGCAGCGCCGCAGGGCCAGATCGGAATATCCTCCGCAAAGCTCCAGAAGCTCCGCCACCGCATTCTCAAAGAACAGGCTGGTCATACCGGTAGCGCCCACGCTCCCGATCTCCTCCTTGTCCACCAGCAGACAGCACACGGTCCTTTCCGTGACGCCCAGATCCAGCATGGCCTTCATGGAGGTGAAGGCGCAGACCCTGTCATCCTGACCGTAAGCCAGAATCATGCTTCTGTCAAAGCCGGCCTCCCTGGCCCTGCCCGCAGGCACAATCTCCAGCTCCGCGGAGAGGAAGTCCTCCTCCTCGATGTCGTACTCCTGCTTTAAAATCTCCAGGATTCTCTTCTTGACCGCGTCCTTCTCGGGCGCGGCCTTCTCCCCTTCAGCGCTTTCCAGGCCTTCGGAAGCTTCTGGGGACGCCTTCTCCGCCTGACTGTCCGCCGGGCGGCTGCCGATTGTCAGATCCATGGCCTCCCCGTTGATCACCTGGCCCGCCGTCTTTTTCATCTGCTCCTGGGCCAGATGAATCAGGATATCGGAAATAAAGAAGACCGGGTCGTCCTCATCCTCCCCGATATTCACAATCACGGTGGTGATGTCCTTTTTGACCACCACACCGTGGATGGCCAGGGGGATCGCGACCCACTGATACTTTTTGATGCCGCCGTAATAATGAGTGTCCAGATAGGCGAATTCCCTGTCCTCATAGAGGGGATTCTGCTTCACATCCACTCTGGGGGAATCGATGTGCGCCCCCAATATGTTCATGCCCTCCGTCAGAGGCTTTGTGCCGATCTGAAACATGGCGATGGATTTATTCATATGGACATAATAGACCTTGTCGCCCACAGAAAGCCTTCTGCCCTCCTCCACAGCCTTTTGCAGGGAAATATAACCCGCGGCCTCGATCAGCTCCACCGTCTCATC
Source organism: Lachnospiraceae bacterium (assembly GCA_021202575.1). Taxonomy (GTDB): domain Bacteria; phylum Bacillota; class Clostridia; order Lachnospirales; family Lachnospiraceae; genus RGIG6307. The sequence goes on along the minus strand of JAJQCU010000300.1, from coordinate 3,491 downwards.
GATACACTCCCGCTCGGTCTTCCCATTGTCCAGGAAGCCGCGGTACTCCTCCGACAGCGCGTTGACCTTATCCAGGGTTTCCGTGTCGTATTTATTCCAGATATTCTTCTGTTCCATGTTGTCCTCCCTTGTGTAATGTATTCAAAGGTCAGATACCTTAGGAAATATCGGTCAAATCACTCCATACATCCTGCGGGTATCTTTTTCCTTCCTTTTATATAGTGCAGCCTCAGTTACCCATGATAGCTTTTTATTTTTCCAATGTCAATCTTTCTTCCACGAAATCGCTGTCCCCGAAATCGCCCTCCCCGGTCAGACCCCGGCTCAGATAAGCCCCGTACAGCACTATGTACATGGTAAAATAAAGCCAGAACATAATAATAATGATAATGCTCAGGCCCCCATAATAAGAAAAATCATTGAAATAATCCACATAAATGGAAAAGCCGTAGGAAAACACCGTACAGCAGGCCGCCGCCAGAAAGCCCGGCAGGAGCTGTTTTTTTAACTGCATTTTTCTGTTCGGCAAATAGGTATACATCAATGTAAATACAACGCCGAGAAGGATAATTGACAGAAGAAAACGGTAGCTCAGAAAATGCTCAAAGGCTTCCAGAATCAACGGGAAATCCGCAAAAAGGAAATGGATGATGCTCTGTCCGAAGACGCCTACCACAACCACAATCAGGATGGCGACCAGCAGAATTACCATGTAAAGGCTGGAGATCAGCCGAAGCCTCAGATACCCTCTCTCCTCCCTGTCATGATAGATCTCATTCATCCCCCGGATCAGGGAAAGCATCCCCTTCCCCGCTGACCACACAGCAATGACCACGGAAAAGGAAATCACACCCGCGTTTGTATCGTGAATATATTCGATCAGGGAAGCAAAAAAGCTCTCGGTCACCTGTGGAAAAACAGCACTGATGATTTCCACCACCATATCTTTGGTCACCGCCGTGTACGGCAGGATACTGCTGACAACCGTCAGAATCGGCACAAAAGACAGCAGCGTAAAAAAAGCCGTGGCCGCCGCGTTGCTGGCCAGGTCATGCTCACTGGCCCCATGGACAAAATGATAAACTTCATTGATTACTTTTTTCATATTTTACCAATCTCGTGTCCGGAAAATAAAAGGAAAGAATCTCTTCACACCCAAGGCCCGCAAGGGCCATCCGGTCAGCTCCGTTCTGGCTCATGCCCACGCCATGGCCGTATCCGCCGCCGTACAGGGTATATGATAACCCATTTTGCCCCAAATTGGTAGATAAAATGTAAAAAAATCCGCTGGGCAGCAAAAGATTTCCCTCCACCTCCGTCCCGTCCTGCCGGGTAATGAACACATCTGACGAGCAAAGCACATAGCGGACATTATACTCCTTCTTTACCAGATACGTATTCTCACTGCCGGTAATCAGAATGCTCTCCACAATACCGCCCTCCCCTCGCTCATAAACCTCCAGATTCTGAAGCTTTCCGATTCCTTTGATTGCCTTTGATTCAAAATCGCCGTTCTTTGTCCGCGTCAGCACTGCTGTCGGATCGGTAGCATATCTCTCCTTCAAGCGGCTTTCCATTTCAGACACATCCACCTGAGAATTTTCCGCCTTCCACCGATACCAGGGCAGCTCCGATTTATACGCGGACACAAAGGGTTCGTCGAGCATTTTCTGAAAAACGGCCTCCACCTTCAGATATTCCAGCAGATACTGCTCTGCTGCCTCCCCCGTCAGGTCCCTGGCACTGTTATACAGGGTGCCCGGGCCGATCCTTCTGGCGGCGAGGTAAGGCTGGCCCTCTCCTCCCCAGACCGTGCCGTCAGTGCCAAAGCCCCAGGAGGTGGAATAATAGTATACCTCCGCCAGATAATTTTCGTAAAATAAAAGCACGCCCCCGGTCTCCTCCACCGCCGCGCTGGTCACTTCATTTTCCTCCAGATTTCCATACACCTGAAAGGAAATGCTGTCATCCACGTGGGCATTCAGCTCCCCGTAGGCCGGGGAAAGCAGATATTTATACGCGTATGTCCTGGCAAGAATGGCCTGCGCCTTCAGGGCCTCCCCGTCAAAGCCTGCTGGCATTTCACTGGGCACCACCAGCTTCAGATAGGTTTCCAGAGGCAGTACATTGACCACCGCCAGTCCCTGGTCCGTCGCCGAAATTTCCAGCCTCCCGCTGTAGCTGCAGATATCGTGGCTTCGCGTAATGCTCTCTACAGTCACCTGCCCATCAGCGCTCTCCGGCACAAAAACAGCCATCATATCGCCGCTCAGCTGATAATCGCCGCCGTCCATTGCCACCGTGACAGCCTCCCCCGCCGACACGTCCTTCTTCGTCCAGCCCCCATTCCGATACAAAAGCAGATATCCCCCGGACGGAAAACTGACCGTCACGGAGGCATGGTAAATTCCGGCATAATTCCCGGACTGTATGAGAACCCTGATGTCCGGACTCTCTGTCAGGCGCTCGATATCCTCGATGGTGATCTCCACCACCGGCGTTTCTGCCTCCTCGGACTCCTGAGATTCCCGGGACTTCTGATTCCTGTCGGCCCATGTCCCGGCGAAGACAACCAGACCCGCCGCAAGCAGCAGCCAGAAAGCCCATTTCAGACGCACTCGCCTGAAATGAGCCTTCAATTCCTGACTGTTTTTGTAATGTCGCATATTTTTCCCCGGACTTGTCTTTGATATAAGCTATGTCCGGATTTTTTCAATTATGTGTGAAACTGGTTACTATTCACAGTCAATCTGAAATGCATTCTCAGTCTCTTACAAGTAAACCTGACGAGCCTGAGAATGCATTTTAGGTCGTCTGTGAAAAGTAACTGAAAAGTATAAAATTGGGAGTTGTTTTTCCTCCGTAAATTGTATATAATATGAACAGCCAGAATGGCAAACGGCTTCTGCTTTTTTTGAACCTACAACTACTTTAAACGGGATTCCTATATCGCTGTACAGCTGTCAGGCCTCCGGATTTATCCTTGTGCAGGGGAAGGCAAAAGTGCATGCTGCGGTCACCCACCTGGCCTTGGCTAGGAGTCAATCGGCAGAGGCTCCATTCTGGTTTTTCTAATTTAAAGCACCCCTTCGCGGTAACGCGAAGGGGTGCTCTTTCTCTTTTGTATGTGATTTAAGTCACGCTGAATTTATTTCTGAGGGCCTGCCGCTACCAGCGCCTTGCCGGCCGCGTTGCTCTCATACTTCTTGAAGTTCTTGATGAAGCGGCCCGCCAGATCGTCAGCCTTAGCCTCCCACTCAGAAGCATCCGCGTAGGTGTCGCGGGGATCAAGGATGTTGGTGTCAACGCCCTTCAGCTCGGTCGGAACCTCAAAGTTGAAGATCGGCAGAGTCTTGGTCGGGGCGGTCTTGATGTCGCCGTTCAGGATCGCGTCGATGATGCCGCGGGTATCCTTGATGGAGATACGCTTGCCGGTGCCGTTCCAGCCGGTGTTGACCAGATAAGCCTTGGCTCCGCTCTTCTCCATCTTC
>JAJQCU010000156.1 GCA_021202575.1 Lachnospiraceae bacterium | reverse complement strand
TGACTATAGTATACCACACATCTTTTTACTTTACCACCTTTTTATATCTACACCCCAAACGGGCTCTCAGCATGTCAGCGTCAATAATTCTCCGCGTGAATCTCAAAGTAGCTCTGGGGATGGTTGCAGGTCGGGCAGATTTCAGGAGCCTTGGTGCCCACAACAATATGTCCGCAGTTGCGGCACTCCCACACCTTGACCTCGCTCTTCGCAAAGACCTCCGCCAGCTCCACGTTCTTAAGCAATGCGCGATATCTCTCCTCATGGTGCTTCTCAATGGCCGCCACCAGGCGGAATTTCGCCGCAAGCTCCGGGAAGCCCTCCTCGTCAGCGGTCTTCGCGAAACCGGCATACATGTCGGTCCACTCGTAATTCTCACCCTCCGCCGCGGAAAGCAGATTCTGAGCGGTGTCACCGATGCCCTCAAGCTCCCTGAACCACATCTTCGCGTGCTCCTTCTCATTGTCCGCGGTCTTTAAAAACAGGGCGGCAATCTGCTCATAGCCCTCCTTCTTCGCTACGGACGCGAAAAATGTGTATTTATTCCTGGCCTCGGATTCGCCGCTGAATGCGGTCTCCAGATTTTTCTGTGTCTGTGTTCCATCGTATTTGCTCATGATTTTTCCTCCTGTTTCCTTTCCATTTGATTTATTTTGTTTCAGACCTGAAGTCCATGCTTATTTTCTTATAAGCAGTCTTTTTTGTCAAGTAAATACTGAAAAGAATTCATTGCCCCGCGGGTGCCTCACAAGCGCAAAATCGGCCTTCATACGACGGGCGAGAGATCCGCCGCATGAAAGCCGCTTCTGATTATATCAGCAAAAAATTGAGAATTACCTGAAACCGGTTCTGTATCTGAACCATTCATCCCGGAGGTTCTCCGGAATGAAAATTGTTATTTCCAGAACATCAGCCTGTTAACCGCCTTCGAGAAAAGGCTCCTGTAATAATCGGCGGTGAAGCCTTCGCAATTAAACAGCCCCTCCTCTCTCATCCAGTCCGGCATATCATACTTGCTGTCGTTTGCGTTGAAATTCTCCATCATATCAAAGTTATACATATCCTCATCCTCCTTCTATCCGCATCCGGATTGTCCCTGACTGAAAGACAATCCGTTTTTTTGTTTTCATTTGTCTTTGTTTTTGTAATTTAATTATATCTCAGAATTCATGGAAGTAAATGGTAGATAAGTTCAAATATCTGTGCTATAATTTGTGCTGTAAGTACAAAGCAAAACAGATTTTTTTCAGGAGGTAATTTAAATGTCCGTCTCTCTAAGACACTTGTGTGCTGATAACGACAATCCCTTCCGGCTGGAGGTCTGCGCCGGCGAAAACGGCTCCACCAACATCGTCAACTGGATTTACATGCTGGAAGATGAATATATCATTCCTTATTTTCACGGCTCGGAATTAATTGTGACCACGGGGCGGCGCCAGTCCGAGCAGCCGGACTGGCTTTTAGAGATTGTCCAGAGCCTGTACGAGCGGCACGCGGCCGGCCTCATCGTCAATGTGGGGATGTATGTCTTTGAAATTCCCCAGCCGGTGCTGGATTTTTGTAATGAAAAGGATTTCCCGCTGCTGACCATGCCCTGGGAAATCCACATTACAGAAATGATTCAAACTTTATGCGTTACCATCATGAACAAGCGCCAGGAGAGCCTGATTCATGACCAGGCCATCCGCGACGCTATTTTAAAGCACAATAACCCGGAGATTTATCAGGATATTCTCTCCACCTATTACGATCTGGACGCGGATTTCCTGGTGATCGCCATCTGTTCCCGGTTTAAGAAGGGGTCACAGCCAAACTCAGAGGGAGATTTCGACCTTCCCTCCTCCATGGATTACTGGCTGGAGACCAGGCTCAGGCGCATGAAACGGCGAATGGGAAACTCCCAGCTGCATATCGGAATCGTTACTGTAGAAAATCTGCAGCTTATCATTCTCAATCACTCGACCCCGGAGCTGTCAGAGCATGTGCTTGACGTGATTGTGGACGCCTACAAGGAAGTGCTCGTCACCCATGATATTTATATCGGCGTGGGACAGCTGGTTACGGGAATAAAAGAAATGTATAAAAGCTTCCAGCGCGCCACCACCGCAATGAAGATGGCAGTCCACCAAAATAAGACGGTCATCGATTTCAATGAAATGGGCTTTGACAGGCTCCTCTTTTCCATCACGGACGAGGAGGTGCTCTCCTCCTACGCAGATGAAATTCTGGGCGCGGTGGAACAGGCTGACGCCCAGGGGCATGAATATATGAAGCTTCTGCGGGCCTACATCCGCAACGACCGAAGCCTGGACGGCACCGCGAGGGAGCTGTACATCCACCGCAATACCGTCAACTATCAGTTGCAGAAGCTGAGAAAGCTGCTGAACTCCCCGTTAAAAACCGCGGAGGACTTATTCCCCATTCAGGCGGCGCTGGCGATCAGAGATATGTAACACAGAGTTACTATTCGCATGTGGATGGAGCGTCTGCGAATAGTAACGACACTCTCACTCCCACTCCAGCTCCACCGGGCAGTGATCCGACCCGAAAATCTCCGTATGGATGGACGCGCCCTTCATTCGCTCCTTCACGTTCTCCGACACCAGGAAATAGTCGATTCGCCACCCCGCGTTCGTCTCCCGGGCGCGGCGGCGGTAGCTCCACCAGCTGTACACCCCCTCCGTGTCCGGATAGAAACAGCGGTAGCTATCCACAAAACCGCTGTCCAGAAGCTCGGTCATCTTGCCCCGCTCCTCATCGGTAAAACCGGCATTTTTGTGATTGGTCTTCGGATTTTTCAGGTCGATCTCCTGATGGGCCACATTCATATCGCCGCAGGCGATGACACCCTTCTTCTCCGCCAGCTGATGTAAATAAGCCCGGAAAGCGTCCTCCCACCGCATGCGGTAATCCAGCCTGGCAAGCCCGTCCTGGGAATTGGGCGTATAAACCGTCACCAGATAAAAATCCGGATATTCCAGAGTGATAACCCTGCCCTCCTGGTCATGCTCCTCTATTCCCAGACCCTTTACCACGCTCTGCGGCTCTTTCTTCGCAAAGACTGCAGTGCCGGAATACCCCTTCTTTTCAGCGTAATTCCAGTACTGATGATAGCCGGGCAACTCCAGCTTGATCTTTGTCTCCTGCAGGCAGAAAAAGTCCGCGTCAAGCTTCGCAAAATCCTCCATAAAATTCTTGCCCACGCAGGCCCGCAGGCCGTTCACATTCCAGGAAATAAATTTCATAATATCGTACCCGCTTTCTTCCGGTCATAAAAAAAGTAACTGTCCTCAGCCCAAGAAACTGAACAGTTACTTTCTGTAACCCAATAATTCAAAATTCAAAAATAATGAATGGACCATAGGGGGATCGAACCCCTGACCTCCAGATTGCGAACCTGGCGCTCTCCCAGCTGAGCTAATAGCCCCTGACAGAACTATATACTACCACAATCTGAAAAAATTGCAAGCAAAAATTTGAAAAAAGATAAAAAGAAGGCGAAAAAGCTATTCCCTTTTTCTTTTATTGTGATAGAATACCCGTAGCCGTCAGCCTGTGACATGCTTCGACGGCAGACGACCCAATTATTTTCTATGAAAGAGAGAAAAAACATTACCCATGAAAAAAGCAACCATCCACATTGACAAGCACTTCATCACCGGACAGGTGGATGAAAGAATCTACGGCTCCTTCATCGAGCACCTGGGACGGGCCGTGTACGAAGGCATTTACCAGCCGGAAAGCCCCTTCGCGGATGAACAGGGCCTGCGCCGGGACGTCATTGACCTGGTCAGAAAACTGAACGTGCCCGTGGTGCGCTACCCGGGCGGCAACTTTGTGTCCGGCTACCACTGGGAGGACGGCGTCGGTCCCAAAGAGGAGCGCCCACAGAAGATTGACCTGGCCTGGAATGTCATCGAGAGTAATCAGTTTGGCCTGAATGAATTTACGGACTGGGCAAAGAAAGCGGGCACCGCCCCCATGATGGCGGTAAATCTGGGCACCAGAGGCCCGGAGGACGCCAAAAATCTGGTGGAATACTGCAACCTGAAGGGCGGCAGCTTCTACAGCGACCTTCGCAGGAAGCACGGCTATGAGCAACCCCACAATATCAAACTGTGGGGCCTGGGAAATGAGATGGACGGCCCCTGGCAGATGGGCCACAAGACTGCCGCGGAATACGGACGGGTGGCCGCCGAAACAGGCAGGCTGATGAAAATGGTCGACCCGGACATCGAGCTGGTGGCCTGCGGCAGCGCCTCCCTCACCATGCCCACCTTCGGTGAGTGGGAGTATACCGTGCTGGACGAATGCTACGACCAGGCGGATTATCTTTCTCTCCATCAGTATTATGATAACCGCGCCGACAACACAGCGGATTTTCTGGCAAACACCGTTGCCATGGACCGGTTTATCAGCTCCGTGGTGTCCATCTGCGACGCGGTAAAGGCCAAAAAGAGAGCCACAAAGTCCATCAACCTGTCCTTCGATGAGTGGAATGTCTGGTACCACTCCAACGAACAGGATAAAAAACTGGAGCGCTGGTGCAGGGCGCCCCATCAGCTGGAGGATATCTATAATTTTGAGGACGCTCTGCTGGTGGCCGGCATGATGATCACCCTGCTGCGCCATGCGGACCGGGTGAAGGTGGCCTGCCTGGCTCAGCTGGTCAATGTCATCGCCCCCATCATGACCTCGGACACCGGGGCCTGGAAACAGACCATTTATTATCCTTTCGAGATAATCAGCAACTACGGCAGAGGTACCGTGCTTCACACTCTGACGGACTGCCCTGTCTATGAGAGCAGCCAGGGCGACGCCCCTTACCTTGACTCCGTCTGCACCATGGATGAAAAAGAAAATCTTACATTTTTCATGGTCAATAAGGATCTGCAGGACTCCATGGAGGTAACTGTCGATCTGCGGCAGTTTGAGGGATATCAGGTGACAGAGCACGTGGTTCTGACCCATCCAGACGTAAAGGCTGTCAACACCGAGAAGCAGCCGGATACGGTAGCGCCGGTAAAAATTCCCGCTGGTAATTCCACCGGCAGAAACACCGCTGTTGTAGAGAACGGAATCCTGAAGGCTGTGCTATACGACAAGAGCTTTCACATGATCAGGCTGAGGAAATAAATACACAGCTATAAGCAGAATTTAATATGCTGGCGAAACAAATTCATCGAAAACTGCATAAGAAATAAAAACAAACAGGAGGCTGACGATCAACTGGTCTGCCTCCTGACTTTTTGATTTTCTGCTGACTGCCGCTATTACTTTTATATTAACCACGGCTTCTGTATATTTTTCATGATAAAAGCGAACAAAGCTTTTTCAGTGTTCCCTCTTTCCCGGCAGCTGCACCAGAATAATCGCTGCGAACATAATCCCGCAGCCCAAAAGCTCCCGACCTGACAGGCTCTGGCGCAAAATCACCCAGCCCGCCAGCAGGGAAATCACCGATTCCAGGCTCAAAATCAGGGAGGCCACTGTGGGATTCATGCCCCTCTGCCCCACAATCTGTAAGGTATAGGCCACGCCGCAGGACATGACGCCCGCATACAAAATCGGCATCCAGGCCGCCAGAATCTGTGAAACCTGCGGCGTCTCAAAAAGCAGCATACAAAAGCAGGAAATCACCCCACAGGTAAAAAACTGAATGCAGGACATCTTCACGCCGTCCACCAACGGCGTGAAATGATCAATGACCAGAATATGAAAGGAAAAAGCCAACGCGCACAAAAGCAGCAGAGCATCTCCCATATTCAGAGCCAGACTGTCCCCCGTCATGCACAGCAGATACAGGCCCGCAATGGCCATGGCGACCGCCGCCCAAACCCGCAGCCCTGTTTTCTGGTGCAGGAAGATGCCGAAAACCGGTACCAGCACAATATACATGGCGGTGATAAAGCCCGCCTTTCCGACTGTGGTATACAGGATACCGAACTGCTGTAGGCTAGAGGCAATAAAGAGGATGACGCCGCAGCTGACGCCGCCAATCAACAGATTTTTACCCCTGTTCAAAGGCTTTTCCTTTTGATTTATTTTTTTCAGCAAAAAAATCACCGGCACCAGCACCGCCGCCCCGATCAGATTTCTCACCGCGTTAAAAGTAAAGGGCTGGACATAGTCCATCCCCACACTCTGCGCCACAAACGCGACGCCCCAGATTGCGGCAGTCAGAAGCAAAAGCAGCGACTGCCTGATTGTAAATTTGTTCATAATACTACAGCACGCTCCTTAAAAACTGCTGTGCCTGAGGAGTCCTCGGATTTCCAAACACCTCCTCGGGAGTGCCCTCCTCCAGAATCTGCCCATCCGCCATAAAAATCACCTTGTCCGCCACCTCTCTGGCAAAGCCCATCTCATGGGTGACGCAGAGCATGGTCATGCCCTGATTGGCCAGATCCTTCATCACGCTCAGGACCTCCCCCACCAGCTCCGGATCCAGCGCCGAGGTAGGCTCGTCAAAAAGCATCACCTTGGGCTACATGGCCAGGGCTCTGGCGATAGCAACTCTCTGCTTCTGCCCGCCGGATAGCCTGGAGGGATAAACGTCCGCCTTATCCGACAGGCCGACCTTCATGAGCAGCTCCCGGGCCGTCTTTTCAGCCTCTTCCTTTTCCTTTTTACGCACATTCACCGGCGCCAGCATGACATTCTCCAGCACCGTCAGATGAGGGAACAGATTGAACTGCTGAAACACCATCCCCATCTCCAACAGCATTTCCGAGAATTTATCTTTCTCCATTTTGCTGACAGTGGCGTCATTTTCCCGATGATAAAATAACTCATCCTCTATAAAAATCTTGCCGCTGGTAATTTTTTCCAGCGTATTCAGGGAGCGCAGAAAAGTGGATTTGCCGGCACCCGAGGGACCGATGATGACCACCACCTCGCCCTGCTCCACCGTCAGGTTCACATTTTTTAAGACCTTCAGCTCCCCGAAATCCTTACACACATTTTCCGTTCTGATCATGGACATGACTTTCTTCTCCTCACTGATACACCGAATACTTATTCTCCAGCTTATTGAAAATAAAGGTGAAAAACGCCGTAATGATCAGGTACAAAATCATGGCCGGTATGTAGACCAGCGCCGTGGCCGAAGATGAGGAAATCGCCCGGGTTACCTTGGTTAAGTCTCTCAGGCCGATGATGGCCACTAAAGACACATCCTTTAACACCATGATAAACTCATTTCCCACCGGAGGAATGAGCCGCCGCACCGTCTGGGGAATGATGACCAGACGCATGGTCTGCCCATAGGTAAGCCCCAGTGCCTTCGCCGCCTCAAACTGCCCTTTGTCGATGGACTGAATGCCGGCGCGGATATTCTCCGCCAGATAGGCCGCCGTGTTCAGCACATAGGCGATCAGCGCCGCCACAAAAGCGCTCCGGATGGTCAGCGCCGGATTCAACTGCGGCAGACCGAAATAAATGAAATAAATCTGCATCAAAAGCGGCGTTCCCCGGAAGAAAAAGATATACGCACTGCAGGGCGCGCTCAAAATCCTGTGCTTCGACATCTTGCCCAGAGCAAGGAAAACAGCCAGTACCAGACCGATGCTGACTGAAATAATCGTAATGATGATGGTGGTCCGGGCGCCGTTCAGCAGCTGCGGCATCCAGCGTATGATTCTCTCTATCATGTTCCCTGATTTCCTTAAATTCTTCTCCCCGCGGGACTCACGCCCCCCGGGGAAACCCTCGTTTACTCCACTCCGAATCCTTCAGCCAGTCCTTCGCTCACGTCCTCCGTGCCAAAGTATTTCACCGCAAGCTCACCCATG
>JAJQCU010000339.1:426-7795 GCA_021202575.1 Lachnospiraceae bacterium | reverse complement strand
AGTGTGCGAATATTTCGCTTGATATTGACTCAAATCAGGAGGTGGTTGATGTGTGCCGGGCATGGAGGGAAGAGAGAGAATTCGTGGCGCAGGAAACTGCAATTTTGACTACAATCGAAACATTAAGGGATATTGACTTTTCAGAGTCTGAGATCCGTGAGAAAATTATGGCTAAGTACAATCTCAGCGAAAAGAAAGCCGCAGAATATATGATCCAAAGGATCGCCTGATTTTCAAGCAAGGTCTCTTATTTCTTGCTGCCCCTAGCGCAGCAAGAAACGGGTACAGCACTATATATTTGCGTGTTGTACCTATTTATTTTTTCAGACCTGCTCAGTGAAGATACATTCGTACCTCTCAGAGTTAATCACCCTTTCCATCGCCTCGACCGAGCTGCGTCCAATATTCCCAGGAATCTGTTTGAACACTGTTTGCTGCGCCAGCGGAGTTTTTCCCGCTGCTGACTGAATTCCTCTTAGTGAACGGCATATGATTCCTGCCGTTCACTATCATTTTCATTCCACCGGTTTTATCTATCTGTATGTCACACTCACACCCACATCCTCGGAGACCTGCGCCCCGGAGGGTACAGAAATCTCCGTAAGCGATGAACAGCCGGAAAATGATAACGCTCCAACCGTTGTTACACTATCCGGGATGTTGATGGATTCCAGTGCTGAGCAGTTCATAAAGGCATTTGCAGTTACCGTCTGCAGCCCCTCCGGCAGTATCACTGTCTCAAGATTCTGCGCGCCGTGAAAAGCAGCATTGCCAATCACCTTTGCCCCCTCCGGCACCGTATAAGAGGTTGCGGTGCTGCCTGCCGGATAGGAAACCAGCTCCCGCCCGTCTGCGGTGAAAAGTACTCCATCAATCACCTGGAAGGAGGTATTTTCATCAGATATTGAAATACTGAGAAGCGGACATCCGTAAAAAGGATTCATGCCACTTACTGACGATAAATTTGCCGGAATATACACCACTTCCAGTGCAGTGTCAAAGGCAAATGCATGCACCCCGAGAGTTTCCAGAGAATCCGGTAAAACTACACTCTTCAGAGAAGCGCAGAACACAAACGCTCCCCGGGCAATGGTTGTCAGTGTTTCAGGGAAAATAATATTCACCAGAGAATCACAGTCCGCGAAGGCGTCCATCCCGATTTCCACCAGCCCTTCCGGAAGGAAAATCCCCTTTACTCCAAGGTTCTGCATGGCTTCATCGCCTATCGCCACCACAGTCTGTCCATCAATTTCCGATGGTATCGCTACCCATTCACAGGATCCCGTGGCCTCCCCGCTGTAGGAAGTGATCACTACACCCGAACCATCCTCCGATTCCTCCCAGGTAAGTTCCGATTCCTTCATAAGCATGTACTGAACGTCTTCATTCAGGATATAAAAATTGGCCTGATCATTCAGAATGGAGGACCATTCTACGGATACCACCTCCATACCATAAACTGTAGCAGGGATCACCACATCACTTTCCTCTCCCTCGTATCCGACCAGTTTTACTCCGCCATCGCTATATTCATAAAGATATCCGTCCCCTGTCCTGGAAGCACCCACACTGATGATATTATCGTTTCCGTCTTTATCAATCATAAACGAGCCGGTTGTGCCCTCCTGTGTATCTCCTGTAACTACCAGAAGCCATCCATAATAATAGCACATATCCAGGATCTCACTTCCCCGATATATCACAGTATCATTGGAGCCATCCGCCAGCACTTTGTGCAGCTCACCGCTCCAGGAGGGCGAATAGTAGATCCAGCCATCCCCATATGCGAAACAGCTCGAATACAGAACCGTCTGCAGGTCTCCCAGCTTATTGTCCAGAATCTTTCCATCCAGATCACAACGCACCACAATCTCTGTCTTCAGGGAATAAAGGATAACTACCTCATCTTCCACAAAACCATAATACAACCCGTTAGCCTCATCAAGCGCCACAGTGTTTTGTCCGTCAACATCCGCTCTCATCAGCCGGATGTCAAGGTAATCTGAATATTCCGCCCCCGGGTACCTCTACATAATAGAGATATTCGTCATACAGATTATACCAGACGATTGCGGTATCAAGTACAGGCTCATCCTCCCCTGTCTCCGGATCGTATCGATAAAGCCTCGGAAATCCGCCGTCCTCCGCATCACCTGTATACACTTCGTAATAAAGATAAATTCGCCCATCAGAAAGCCTGACATACTGAAGACATTCCACATCGTCATAGCTGATCAAAGCTGTCTGATCACTTCCATCGAAGTTCATCCGGATGATGCTTTCTGATCCTTCCTCATCAGAGGCTCCCCGTATGTAATACACATATTCATCACCCACATTCACAGTGGATACCTCAGAATCCACCACTTCCCCATTATGGAATTATGGAAATCACTTTTTCTTCATAAAGTACAACCGCACAGCTGGCATTTTTTTACAAAAACTGAGATTTTCTGTAACGAATCGGCTTCCCCATGCCTATATAAGGTAGAGCACCTTATATGGAACAGATGATAAAACACAAATAGCATTAAGTACATATATAAATTGTTATTGAATATTTCAATTTGTTGTGCTAATGTGTAAGCAGAAATTCAGTTACAGGGTGCTCAGAAAGGAATGAGTACCATGGGACAGCCAGACTACTCTACAAAAGATTACATCAGCGATGCGGATATCTTCGCTGACGCAGTGAACTATTATCTTTACGGTGGAGAGCAGGTCATAGACCCGGAAGCCCTTGAACCAGTAGACTCAGCCCTTCTCCTGAATGTATTCAACGAAAGCTGGGCCGACATGGAGAATCATCCCCGTTCGAAGAGGAGACAAAGAAACAGCAAATTCATCCATCGCCTCCGTGACGCGGTGCGCATGGCCAGTGTGATGAAAAATGACCAATGTACCTATGTGATCATGGGGATTGAAGCACAGACCAACGTCCACTATGCCATGGCTGTACGCAGCATTGTCTACGATGGCCTGCAGTACGCTCAGCAGGTGGAAGTCCTGCGGTCTAAACACAGGGCGAAGGGCGATTTAGGCAAATCTGATGAGTTCCTGTCCGGAATGCGCAAAGAGGATCGTCTCTTACCTGTAATCACCATCTGCCTCTACTTTGGGACAGAACCATGGCAGGGGGCGCTGAACCTGATGGAGCTTTTTGACCGGCCGGACGAACGGCTGCTGCCCTACATTCAGGACTACAAGGTATTACTGATTGAACCGGCCAGGATGAATGATGATGACTTCGCCAAATTCTCCACCAATCTTGGACAGGTGCTGAAATTCATGAAAGTGGCCCAGGACAAGAAAAAGCTGGCGGAGCTTGTGAACAGTGATGACGCATTCAAAAGCATGGACAGAAAAGCGGCGCAGGTTCTCAGAGACTGCGCAAAGGTGAAGATCAACATTGAACCGGGACAGGAGGTGGTAAACGTGTGTAAAGGATGGAATGACGCTATTGAAGATGCAAAAGAAGAAGCCAGGAAGGAAGAGCGGGAAACTGCTCAGAGACGCGAGAAAAAGCTGAAGGACGCCGCTAAGGCACGGGAAAAGGAGCTGAAAGACGCTGCTAAGGCACGGGAAAAGGAGCTGAAAGACGCTGCTAACACCATGGCAATTCACTCCATGGTCGAGGCATACCGGGATATAGATATGCCCTCGACTGATATCAGGAATCGCATCATGAAAAAATATGGCCTGACCAAGGAGGATGCTGACAAATATATGACTCCTGTAGGCGCATGAAGCAATAAGAGAAAGAAAATTCCTCCTCTAAGGAGACTGGCTGCTGAAATTGTGTCATAAAAATCGGGAGCGTGGCAGCATCACTGTTCTGCGCTCCCTTTGCCAACATCATTTCATCCGTACCGGTTTCCTTCCACATCTTAGTCCATCAGCTTCAGCCCACTGGATTCCGCCAGGAATATAAACACAACAGACCCTCACGGTTGATGTCACCGGTATCTACACACGAATATCAGACCAGTATTTCACTTTTTAAGCATTCATAGCCACATTTTTTTCACAGATTAAACGCTGTCCGTTTTGCATTTAAATGCGGTTCCAGTATTCCTTATTGGAGGTACAGAACAAAACAACCCGCCGGGGCAGCTTCCGGTACCTCTTCCCCAGCAGATACCCGCTGTAGCGGCCCACGCACTGCCACAGGAAGGGCACAATGGCCCAGGGCTTTTTGTGCCTCGTGAAATACTGAAAGGACCGGCTGATCATGCGCATCCCCTCCTGCTCCGATGAGATTCCCCCAAAAACCTCCGGATGGTCCGCCTGGGAGACCGCCAGGTCAAAGTTGCGGTGGAACTGCTCCCAAAAACCGTAATTATGGGAGTGAAACACCTCCGCCCGGGCCGCGTAGCCTACCAGGTACCCGGCCCGCATGGCCTTACAGGCGTAAATCATATCCTCATTAAAAATCGCCCTCTCCTCAAAGCCGCCCACCTGATAAAACACGTCCCGGCGGTACATGGCGCACACATCCGAACAGAAAAAGGTCTTGACGCCCAGCTCGGGAAGATCATCGATTCCCTTGATCCTCTCCCGGTCCGGGTAATTGAACTCCCGGCCGCAGCGCTCCGTCAGGGCGGCGCTCTCCTTCGGGAGCTGTCTCGCGTAAGCTACGGCAATGCGCGGATCTCTTTGAAGCATGGCGGACAGCTCCTCTAAAAGCCTGTCGTTTGCCGGCACCGCGTCCTGGGTCATAAACAGTACAAAATCCGCGCCGGAGCAGTCCATGCCCCGGCGCCTTACTGCCGCGTGATCAAATTCCGCTTTGGAGATATGGGTAAGCTGTGCCATCCCCTCCGGAAGCTTCGCGATCGCTTCTCTTACCGGCTCCGTGAGCATGCTCTCCTCCGTATTGATCAGAATGATTTTCCGGACGGGACAGCTCTGCTTTGTCAGGCGGCTTAAAATTTCAATGAATTCCCTCCCCGGCCGATAGGTGGGGATCATCACGTCAATGGTCATATTTTACTCTTTAATAGCTGACATAAGGAGAGGTATCCTCTTTAATCTGGGCGGCGATCTCCTTCAGCTCATCCGACGGCTCATAATCATAATCCTCAAAGAACAGCTGATAGAACTCGGTCACCGCGGCCTCCAGATCCGTGCAGATGACAACGCTGCCGATATTATCCCCCATGGTAGCGCTGGTGCGGTATTCCTCAAAGGGGAAGCCTCCCTCATCGATAACAGTGTAAGAGCTCAGGTCGGAGAGAAGGGAAATAATCTCCGACAGTTCAATAGAGGTATACACAGAGCTGAACACATTGTTCACCAGCTTCGTCAGTGTCGTGATATCCATGGTCTCTGCCTGGTCAAGCATGGCCAGAAGCACCTCTCTCTGGCGCTCCGTTCTCTTATAATCATCTCCCGCTGTCTGACGGATCCGGCAGTAAGCGGTAGCCTGGATGCCGTCCAGAAGCTGATAACCGGTTTCCGTCACCGGAGTGTAGGAGGTATTCAGATTCTCGGAAATACCGATCTGATAATTGTTGATGTGCTTTAACTCTTCGGAATCTACCTCAATCCAGACGCCGCCCACAGCGTCCACCGCGTCCGCAAGCCCCTTAAAGCCCACGGACACAAAATCCGTAATGACCAGAGCCCGAGTCATATTCCACATACTGATAGCCTGCTGCGGTCCGCCCTTCGCGTAAGCGGCATTGCACTTGCTGTAAGTGTCGTTGCTCAGGTTTAAGTATGTATCTCTGTACACACTCATCAGATGAACTTCCTTGGTATCCAGATTCAGCGAAGCAATCATGATGGTATCGCTCCTGGTGTTGGATGTCAGGTTTCCCACTGTGGAATCCACGCCAAACAGCGCCACTGTATAGTAGCCTTGCAGCACCTCGTTCTCCTGCACCGCCTGATTGATGACAATGTCCTCCTCCTGGATCTCCACCTTCTGGATGCCGGTCTCCTCGTCCGTGGCCCGGGTCACCACCCAGAGAGCCGCCAGCATGGCCGCCAGCACCAGCGCTTCCACCGCCAGAATAATCGCTGTCCTGGCTCTGTTTTTTTTCTTTCTTTTCTTTGTGTTCTGAGTCTTTCCCGTCCTGTCGTTTGTGCTCCGCTGTGCCATGATGTCACGTTTCCTCCATGAATGATTTTTTTCAATACGCGTTCTTATTTATAAACCCTTTGAAAAGGGTTAATATCAGGATTTTAATATCCATCAGCATCGTCCAGTTTTCGATATAATAAATATCATAGTCAATACGCTTCCTGATGGAGGTATCTCCCCGATAGCCGTTCACCTGGGCCCAGCCGGTCATGCCCGGCCGAACCTGGTGCTTGATCATATAGCGGGGAATCTCCTCCTTAAACTTCTCCACGAACTGCGGCCGCTCCGGGCGAGGGCCGACCAGGCTCATGTCCCCTTTCAGAATATTGAAAAGCTGAGGCAGCTCGTCTAAGCTTGTGCGCCGCATAAACCGTCCCACCGGCGTCACCCTGGGATCATTCTTCACCGTCCAGCCTTTGGCCTCATCCTCCGCGGTCTGCATGACCATAGTCCGGAATTTATACATATCGAAGGGCTTATTGTGTCTGCCCACCCTTTCCTGCTTAAAAATCACCGGTCCGTCGCTGCCTGTTTTAATCAGGACCGCGCAGACCGCCATAGCCGGGGAAAACAGAATAATCGCCGCGACAGCCCCCACCACGTCCACACATCTTTTCATAAAGGCGTTCCCGGAACTGGTCAGCGGCACATTGCGGATATTGATCACCGGCAGGCCGTTTAAATCCTCCGTATAGGGCTTTGTGGGAATCAGCCGGTTATAGTCCGGGATAAATTTAGTGTGGACGCCGTTCTTTTCACAGAAGGCTACCACCTCCTCCAGCCGGTCGTAATCCTGCAGGGAAAGGCTGATGCCGATCTCGTCCAGGTCATTGGCGGAAAGAATTTCCTGTAAGCAGTCAATCTCCCCGATAACCGACACGCCTTTATAGGTCCAGCCGTTCTTTTTGTGGTCGTCCAGGATGCCGTAAATTTTGTAGCCCCACTCCGGGTTGGCGCTGATCCGGTCGATGTAAGCCTCAGCCGCCTGGGAATAGCCCACTAAAAGCACATGCTTCTGATTGTAGCCCTTCTCCCGCATGGAGCGCAGAATACGGCGCAGCACATAACGGTAGCCCCCGTCGTAGACAAAATTCAGGATATAAAAGTAAAACAGCATAATACGGGAAAAATCCCGGGCCTTCGCCAGATACAGAATAGCCAGCAGGACGAAAATGCCCACCGTATTAGCCACAAACAGCGTGTCCAGCTCCAGGCGGAAGCGCATGGTGCGCTTCGGCGTGTACATTTTAAACAGATAATATATAATCAGGTACACCGGTA
>JAJQCU010000339.1:0-416 GCA_021202575.1 Lachnospiraceae bacterium | reverse complement strand
ACGCCGCCCTCGTCCATTCCGCCGATGCCCAGCCCGAATTTGACAAACCAGCTGGTGGCATAGGCGGCAATGATCATCACCGCGTCCAGAAGCAGATGTATTTTATTTAAAAGATTCTGGTTATCCTTGATCATTTGTTCTCCCGGCGCCGCCTTATAATATCCGGAAAATATTGACCCAGAGCTGAACCTGTATCTTCCCGTAATTTATCAGATGTTTCCACTGAAAACGTACCCTGCGTTCCCTGCTCTCCTTCTTCAGGCACAGCCTCACGCCCTCCAAAAGCCCCCTGACGTACTCTCCGCCCAGACCCTTTTTTACAAAAAACAGGGTCTTGACCAGATACCCCAAAAGCAGCAGGGGGAGGTTCAGCAGAAGCTGGAGAAGGGGCATATTTTTCCACGGGAGATATACGC
>JAJQCU010000115.1:5617-7881 GCA_021202575.1 Lachnospiraceae bacterium | reverse complement strand
ACGCTTTAGTGAAGGAGACCTTTCCCCTGTTAAAGGAATGTAAGGACATCAATTTCATCGGCAGCGTGGACGCCAGAGATATTCCCGCGGGCGGCGCGGACGTGATTGTCTGCGAGGCCTTTGTGGGCAACGTCATTTTAAAAATGTACGAGGGCGTCGGCGGCACGCTGATCAAAGAGGTGAAGGCGGGAATGGTATCCACCACGCGCAGCAAGATTGGCGCCCTGCTGGTAAAGCCGGCCCTGAAGGAGACCCTGAAGAAATTTGATCTGGATCAGTACGGCGGCGCTCCCATGCTGGGCCTGAAGGGCCTGGTGGTCAAAACCCACGGCAGCGCCAGCGTGACCGAGGTGAAGAATTCCATTTTACAGTGCATCGGCTTCACCGAACAGCATATCAATGAAAAGATACAGGCTGCCCTGAACACCGACTCAGCTCAGTAAATGTGCTATGGAAAAATAAAACTGTTTAGTACAACCTGCATGCAGGCAAATAATAAAAAAAGGAGACAACTGCAATGGAATTTGAAAAGGTAAGAGAAATCATCATGGAGGAGCTGCATCTGAAGGAGGAGGACATCACTCTGGACACCAATCTGAGCGAGGACCTGGGAGTGGACTCCCTGGACCTGTATCAGGTCATTCTGAACATCCAGGACCAGTTCGACGTGGAGTTCCCCGACGAAATTTTTGAGAACGATTCCGTGAAAACAGTGCGTGACTGTGTGGAAGCGCTCAAGACAGAGCTGGCGAAAAAGGCGTAAGGAAAAGAGCCCTTCTTAAAAGGGCTCTTTTGACGGAGGATAAAAATGCAGTACGGCGCTACCCCGGAAGGGCAGACAAAACTGGAGCAAAAGATCGGCTATACCTTTCGCAATAAGGCGCTGCTGAAGCAGGCCCTGACTCACAGCTCCTACGCCAATGAGATCAAAATTTTAAAATGTGAGGACTATGAACGGCTGGAGTTTCTGGGGGACGCGGTGCTGGAGCTGGTCTCCAGCGATTTTTTGTTTTCCGAATATCCCCGGATGCCGGAGGGAAAGCTCAGTAAGCTTCGGGCGTCCTTAGTCTGCGAGGCTTCGCTGGCTTACACGGCCCATCAGATGGGGCTGGAGGAGTATTTTCTTCTGGGAAAGGGCGAGGAGAGCACCGGCGGCAGAGACCGGGATTCTATTGCCTGCGATGTAGTGGAGGCTGTGATTGGCGCCATCTATCTGGCCAGCGGCATCGAGGAGGCTAAACGACTTCTTTTCACATTTATCTTAAATGACATTAGCTCACAATCTCAGTTTTATGACCCCAAATCCACCCTGCAGGAGGTGGTGCAGGGCAATTCCATGGGACAGCTTTCTTATCAGGTCGTGTACGAGAGGGGCCCGGAGCATGACAAGGAATTCGGCGTGGAGCTGACTCTGGACGGCAGGGTTTTGGGCCGCGGCGAAGGCCACAACAAAAAAGCCGCCGAGCAGCAGGCCGCCTATCAGGCTCTGCTGAAGCTGCACAAAGAGGACGATATGACATGTACCTGAAAAGCATTGAGATTCAGGGATTTAAATCCTTTGCGAATAAGATCAACTTCAGATTTCACAACGGAATCCCAGCCATCGTCGGTCCGAACGGCAGCGGCAAGTCCAATGTGGCGGACGCGGTCCGCTGGGTCTTGGGCGCCAGCATGCAGGATGTGATCTTTTCCGGCACGGAAATGAGAAAGCCCTTAAGCTGCGCCTATGTGGCCATTACGCTGGATAATTCCGACCATGAGCTGGCCATTGATTATGAGGAGGTAACGGTAGCCCGCAGACTTTACCGCTCCGGGGAGAGCGAGTATCTGTTAAACGGCGCCGCCTGCCGTCTGCGGGATATCAACGAGCTGTTTTACGACACTGGTATCGGCAAGGAGGGCTACTCCATCATCGGCCAGGGCCAGATCGACAAAATTCTGAGCGGGAAGCCGGAGGAGCGCAGGGAGCTCTTTGACGAGGCCGCGGGTATTGTGAAGTTCAAGCACAGAAAGGCCGCCGCTGCCAGAAAGCTGGAGGAGGAGCAGGCCAATTTTGTCCGGGTCAACGACATCTTAAGCGAGCTGGAAAAGCAGATCGGCCCTCTGGAGCGGCAGAGCGAGAAGGCCCGTGTCTACTTAAAGAAAAAAGAAGAGCTGAAGAATCTGGATATCAACTGCTTTCTGGCGGAAAACGAACGTCTGCAGGCTGAAATTTCACAGCTGGAGGAAAAGAATCAGATCGTTACCGATGACTATGCCCAGAC
>JAJQCU010000115.1:0-5607 GCA_021202575.1 Lachnospiraceae bacterium | reverse complement strand
AGGTTTAACGAGGCAGACTGGAACGGCAGATCAACGTTAATACCGAGCAGATTCGCCCCGCGGAGAATAATGAGGAGCATTTCCTGAGCCGCAGCCGCGCGTTGAGCGAGGAGATGGAAAGCCGCGGGAAAGAGCTGGCGGGCCTTATGGAGAAGCAGAAGGACCTGGACGCCCGGATGGAGGAAATCACCGCAAGAAGGAATGAGGCCAGAGGACGTCTGGATCAGGTTCTGGAGGAGATTGACGGCGTCAACTCTCAGGTGGAGACACTCAAGGCCGGGGTTCTGGAGGGACTGAATGAAAAAGCCTCCGTAAAAACCCGGCTGAGCCGGTATGATACCATGCTGGAGCAGCACTCCATCCGCAGGGCGCAGATTCAGGCAAGGCTTCTGGAGGCTGAGTCTGACGATGAAAAGCGGGAGGAGAATATTCATTCCCTGGAGGAGGAGGTTGCTTCCATCGGGGAAGAAATCTCGGAGATTGGGCGTCAGATCGAGGAAAAGGAAGCTCAGGTCGCCCGGATGCGGGCCGCGCTGACAAAAAGCGACGAGGAATACCGCGGGGTACAGACACAGTATCACACCGAGCGCTCCCGTCTGGAGGCTCTGATCAATCTGGCGGAGCGCTATGAGGGCTACGGCGGCAGTGTCAAAAAGGTCATGGAGCAGAAGCCCCATGTGCCGGGTATCATTGGCGTGGTGGCGGATATTTTAAAGGTGGAGAAGCAGTATGAGACCGCCATTGAGACCGCGCTGGGAGGCAGCATCCAGAACATTGTCACGGACAATGAGGAGACCGCCAAGCAACTGATCGCCTATCTGAAGGAGACAAAGGGCGGCAGAGCCACCTTCCTGCCTCTGACCAGCATCAAAAATATTCAGGAGTTTAAGCAAAAGGAGTGCATGAAGGAAACCGGCGTCCTGGGCCTTGCCGATTCTTTAGTGCAGTGTGAAAAGAAATACCTGAATGTGGCCCGTTCCCTGCTGGGGAGAATCCTTGTGGTGGACAATATTGACCATGCGGTCGCCATCGCCAGAAAGTACCGTTACAGTATCCGGATGGTAACGCTGGAGGGAGAACTGATCGTCCCCGGCGGCGCCATCAGCGGCGGCGCGTTCAAAAACGGCTCCAACCTGCTGGGACGGCGCCGGGAGACGGAGGAGCTCCAGAAGAAGGTAGACGCTCTGGAGGCTTCCCTTGACCGCATCCAGGCGCAGATCGGCTCCCAGAAAAATGAGAGAAATACCTACCGTGTGGCGGTGGAGATGCTCAAGGGCTCTCAGCAGACCAAATACCTGCAGCAGAATACAGCCCGCCTGAATCTGGAAACGCTGCAAAACCGCAGACAGGAGGCGGAGGAGGGGCAGGACGCCCTGAAGCTGGAGTTTGGGCAGATCGCGGATGAAATCGGGCAGATTAACGTTGAGAAGGAGCAGGCCGCCTCGGAGCTTTCCGCGCTGGATGAAAAGGAAAAATCCGCCGATGACCGGGTTCGTGTGCTGCAGGTCGGCTTAGAAGAGCTTCGCGCCAAAGAGACAGAGGAGACCTTTCAGGTTTCCCAGTGGGATATGGAGGTACAGGCAACCGCCCAGAATCAGAGCTTTCACGAACAGAATGTGGATCGTGTGCGGGCGGAGATTTCCCACTGTCAGGCTCAGCTGGACGAGATTAAGAGCAGTATTCTGGACAACCGGAATGATGTGGAGTATAAGCAGGCTTCCATTGAGGAGCTGACACAGACCATTGAGCAGTCCCGGCAGGTGCAGAAGGAAGCGGAGGAGGCCTGGGAGGAGGCGTCAAAGGAAAAAGAGGCTCACTCACAAAAGCAGCAGGCTTTTTTTGCGGACAGAGAGGAAACCTCCGCGCAAATGAGCCGCCTGGACAAGGAAATTTTCCGCTTAAACGCCCAGAGGGAGAAGCTGGAGGAGAGCGTGGAAGCTCAGATCAATTACATGTGGTCGGAGTATGAGATCACGCTCTCGGAGGCCATGAAGGCCCGCAGGGAGGATATGGGAGAGCCTGCCGCCATGAAGTCCGCCATCGCTCAGCTGAAGATGGAAATTAAAAAGCTGGGAGATGTCAATGTGAACGCCATCGAGGATTACAGGAATCTGATGGAGCGCTATACATTCCTGAAAACCCAGCATGACGATCTGGAGCAGGCGCAGAAAACCCTGCTTGACATCATCGACGAGCTGGACGCGGCCATGCGAAAGCAGTTCACTGAGAAATTCGGGGAGATTTCCCGGGCGTTTGACAAGGTGTTTCAGGAGCTGTTCGGCGGCGGCCATGGAACCCTGGAGCTGATGGAGGATGAGGACATTCTGGAGGCGGGAATCCGCATTATCGCCCAGCCCCCGGGCAAGAAGCTTCAGAATATGATGCAGCTTTCCGGCGGGGAGAAATCCCTGACCGCTATCGCGTTATTGTTTGCCATCCAGAATCTGAAGCCCTCGCCCTTCTGTCTTCTGGACGAGATTGAGGCGGCGTTAGACGAATCCAACGTGGATCGTTTCGCCAAATATCTGCACAAGCTGACGGAGCACACCCAGTTCATTGTGATCACCCACAGGCGGGGCACCATGTCTGAGGCGGACCGGCTGTACGGGATCACCATGCAGGAGAAGGGCGTGTCGACGTTAGTGAGTGTAAATCTGATAGAGGAGGACCTGACGTAAAAGCGTTGGTGATTGCCCGCGGCAATCGGCTTTTATGCTGAAAGCGGAGAAAGGATACAAAATGCCGGAAGAGAAAAAAGGTTTTTTCAGTAAATTAAAGCAGGGGCTGGCCAAAACCCGGGACAATGTGATTTACGGGCTGGACCAGATTTTCACAGGCTATTCCGAGATCGACGAGGATTTTTACGAGGAGTTGGAGGAACAGCTGATCATGGGGGATATCGGCGTCAACGCCACCTCCGCCATCATGGACCGGCTCCGGGAGGATGTGGTCAAAAAGCGCCTGAAGGAGCCCAAAGAGTGCAGGGAATATCTGATTGAGTCCATCCGGGAGCAGATGGAGGTCAAAGAAACCGCCTATGAATTTGAAAACAGGCAGTCCGTGATTTTTGTCATCGGCGTCAACGGTGTGGGCAAGACCACCTCCGTGGGAAAGCTGGCCTATAATTTAAAGCAGTCCGGCAAGAAGGTGCTTATCGCGGCGGCGGATACCTACCGGGCGGCGGCGGGAGACCAGCTGCAGGAGTGGGCCAACCGTGCCGGTGTGGATATGATCGGCGGAAAAGAGGGCGCCGACCCGGCCAGCGTTGTCTATGACGCGGTGGTGGCGGCCCGGGCCAGAGGCGTGGACGTGCTGTTGGTGGATACCGCCGGCCGGCTTCACAACCGCAAGAATCTGATGGAAGAGCTGAAAAAAATGAACCGCATGATCGACAAGGGCTTCCCGGACGCTTATCGGGAGAATATGATTGTGCTGGACGGCACCACCGGCCAGAACGCCATGGCGCAGGCGAAAGAGTTTGGCACGGTTACCGATCTGACGGGCATTATCCTGACCAAGCTGGATGGGACCGCCAAGGGCGGTATCGCGGTGGCCATCCAGTCGGAGCTGCAGGTGCAGGTGAAATATATCGGCGTGGGCGAGGGAATCGAGGATCTGCAGAAATTTGACGCCCATGCCTTTGTGAACGCGCTGTTTGACGTACAGGAGGAATAAACCTGGCAGAACAGCGGCTGACTCCCGATGGAGCTGTAAAAGAAGCCGCGGACCTGTTTTTGACGGATGAGGAGTTTTGCGGATACAGGAGGAATGACAGAAATGGAAGAGATGCTGACGCTGGATAAATTTGAGGAAGCCGCCGAGGTTCTGAAAAGTGTGACGCTGGAAACCAAGCTGGTGTATAGTGAATTTTTAAGTGGGCAAACTGGGAATAAGGTCTACTTAAAGCCTGAAAATATGCAGCTGACCGGCGCTTATAAAGTCAGGGGCGCTTATTATACCATGAGCACTCTGACGCAGGAGGAGAGGGACAGAGGGGTGATCACGGCCTCCGCCGGCAACCATGCCCAGGGCGTGGCCTACGCGGCGCAGCGCTACGGCTGTAAGGCGACCATCGTGATGCCCACCACCACGCCCTTAATGAAGGTGAACCGCACCAAGTCCTACGGGGCGGAGGTGGTGCTGTACGGGGATGTGTATGACGAGGCCTGCGCCCACGCTTACGAGCTGGCGGACCAGTATGGGTATACATTTATTCATCCCTTCGACGATCTGCGGGTGGCTACCGGCCAGGGAACCATCGCCATGGAGATTTTCAAGGAGCTGCCCCTGGTGGATTATATTCTTGTGCCCATCGGCGGCGGCGGGCTGGTGACCGGTGTTTCCACGCTGGCGAAGCTTTTGAATCCCAAGATTAAGGTGATCGGGGTGGAGCCCGCGGGCGCCAACTGCATGCAGGCTTCCCTGGAGAAGGGGGAGGTGACAAGCCTTCCGGGAGTCAATACCATCGCGGACGGCACCGCTGTCAAGACTCCGGGTAAAAAGATTTTCCCTTATATTCAGAAAAATCTGGACGGCATCATCACTGTGGAGGACGATGAGCTGATCGTGGCGTTTCTGGATATGGTGGAGAATCACAAGATGGTGGTGGAGAATTCCGGCCTTCTGACGGTAGCGGCCTTAAAGCATCTGGACGTCAGGGGCAAAAAGGTGGTGTCCATCTTAAGCGGCGGCAATATGGATATTATTACCATGTCCAGCGTGGTGCAGCAGGGGCTGATTTTCCGCGACAGAATCTTTACGGTTTCCATTTATCTGCCGGATAAGCCGGGCGAGCTGCACAAGATTTCGGGTATTCTGGCCCGGGAGAACGGCAACGTGATCAAGCTGGAGCACAATCAGTTCGTGACTACAAACCGGAATTCGGCGGTGGAACTGACAATTACGCTGGAGGCCTTTGGGACGGAGCATAAACACCAGATTCTGGAGGCGCTGAAGAAGGAAGGGTATAGTCCGAAGCTGGTGATGGCCAGATTGTAGTAGTTGTTGAGGGTTAAAGCGACCGGCCAGTTCCTGTTTTCTTCTCGAGTTTCGCTGTGCAGGACATTCCGATGAGCCAAATAAAACATGAATTGTATCAGCATAGGCTTCTACAATTCATCTTGTCTCATCTCCATTGCACAGAGGCACTCGAGAGGAAAACAGGAACTGGCCTGTTTAGTTTCATGCAATTGATAAGGAAAGCTCAAAGTATGAAGTATTTGAATGTCATAAAGGAATATTTGATTATTACCCTGGCTTCCGTCGTGTACTCGGTGGGAATCGCTTTATTCCTTGATCCCAACAATTTAGCGCCCGGCGGCGTGTCAGGTCTGGCGATTATTCTGAACAAGCTGGTGCCGATACAGGTCGGTACTCTGATGTTTCTGTTAAATATTCCTATTTTTATTTTGGGCATCTGGAAGCTGGGCGCCAGAGTGGTGGTTCGCAGCGTTTATTGTCTGGCGGTCAGTTCTGTGATGATCAATTATATGAGCGCGAATTTGAATGTGATCACGCGGGATAAGCTGCTGGCGGCGCTGTCCGGCGCGGTGCTGATGGGAGTGGGTATCGGCGTGGTTATGAAACAGAACGCTACCACCGGAGGGA
>JAJQCU010000097.1 GCA_021202575.1 Lachnospiraceae bacterium | reverse complement strand
CCTCTGACAGGCCTTCGATGATCTCCACATACACGCCGTCCGAGAAGCCGTTTGTCCCCTCCACCTGCGTAACGTTTCCGCTGCTGTCGCGCATCTTCACATAGGATTTGGTGCCGCTTCTTATGATCGCCCGGTTGGAGACATACAGAACCTCCTCGCTCTCCTTGGTCACAAAGGTCACATCTCCGGTCATTCCCTGGAACAGCCCCGAAGCGTCGCTTGTAATGGTCACCGTCACGTCATAGACCACGTTGCTGCTGGAGTCATAGTAGGCGTCAGAAATTTCCGTCACTTCCGCCTGATAGATATCGTCCGGATAAGCGGTAAAGGAAATATTGACCGCACCGCCCAGCTCGATGTCCGTCATGTCATCCTCGTCCACAGCCACCGTCATGGTCACCTCATCCAGATCATACAGCGTTACCAGAGTGGTGTTGGTGGTCACATTATCCCCCACCTCCAGCGCCACGCTGGTCACCACGCCGTTATAATCGGAAAGAATTTCGTTTCCACTGATATAGCTGTCAAAGGAAGCCAGAATTTCCACCGCGTTTTCGTAGGTCTCCTCCTGGTCCGCCGCTGCGTCCTCCAGATAGGCGATGGCGATGTCATAGGTCTCCTGAGCCGTATTATAGGCCAGCATCCGCAGATCATAGGTTTCCTTTGCCGTCAGCATGCCGGTCGCCAGAGAGCTTTGCGCGTTGGCCAGCTGCTGGGTGTAACTGGTGACGCTGGACTGAGCCTGCTCAATCTTTTCGGTCAGGCTCTCCACCTCAGATTCATAATCGGCCAGATAGGTCTGCGCCTCCTTCCACTGCTGGAAAGTAACCGCATAATTGTACGCGTTATAGCTGCCTTCCCATTTGTCGTTGTTCTCTACACGGTATTCCAGAGTATCCACCAGCAGCTGGGCCTGCTCATAAGCAAGCTGTATGGATGCCAGCTCCTCCTCATATTCCGTCAAAAGCTCCTGCGCGTCCGCCAGATTTTCCTCCGCCTCCGTCACAGCGTCCTGCAGGGATTTGACACTGTTGTCATATTCGGTCTGGGCGTACGTGCCGTATAATATGCTGCTCTGGTAGGTATACTCGGCGCTCAGCCTGGAGGATTCCTGGTCCGCGTAGACCAGCTCCAGATCAGCCAGGGCGGCCTCCACATTTTCTTCCAGCTGTTCCCGCAGCTCCGTAACCGTATCCTCCTCCAGTACGTAGAGGGTGTCGCCCACCGACACCTCCTGTCCCACGGATACAGCTACCTCCGCCACTGTCAGGTCTCCGATGGTACTGGAGCTTGAGGAACCGGAGGAGCCGGACATGCTGAAAATCTGGCTGAACACACTGGAGGCATCGGAGCCGCCGCCACCGCCGCCCATCGAATCCATGCCGCCGCCCGAGCTGCCGGAGGAGCTTGAGGAACTGGAGGTGCTGGCTCTCACCAGCTCGCTCAGATCCATTTCAAACACCTGATCCTGTGTGCCGATCTCCACGGACCCGCTCTCCGTAATGCCTACCACCAGGCTGCCGTATTCCACTGTCGTCTCCCGGTAAGCTACCTCCTCAGAGCTGTTCAGGCTGTTCATTACAACTGCCGCCACCAGAATGACCGCCAGAGCGATACAGACTGCTCCGACCAGCACCTTTCTGGAAAAGAGAGGTTCCTTTTTTTTGCGAAGCTTTTTGTCTGCCATTATCTGCCACCTCCCGCACTGCCGCCGGACATGCCGCCGCCCATATCAAAATCACTCATATTAAAATCGCTCATGTCGAAGTCTTCCATATTAAAATCACTCAGATCAAAGCTATCAGTATCTGTTGATGTGGTATCTGAGGAAGTATCCTCCACCTCCTCCACGCTGCTGACTGTGCTGGCGATGTATACGATATCGCCTTCCTCCAAACCGGACAATATCTCTATGTATGAGGTGTTGCTTAAGCCCGTGGTCACCTCCTGCAGCTCATATTCACCGCTGTCAGAATCAGAAAGCACATAGACATATGATTTTCCATTTTCAGTCACAACCGCCTTGCGGGACACATAAAGGGTATCCGCGCTCTGATCCGTGATAAAGGTAATATCCGCCGTCATGCCGCCATACAGCTTCTGGAGAGCCTCCTCCTCTCCGTTCACGCCGATCACCACCGCATAGCTGATGGTGGAAGAGGAGCGGGAGGTCGCCGTGGTGTCAATGGAAAGGATCGTCCCTTCGTAAGCTTCCCCCGGGTAAGCGGTAAACTCGATGGCCACCGTATCCCCCACCGTCATGCTCACCACGTCCTCCTGGGTGGAGTCGATGGAGATGGTCATATCGCCCGTCGGCGCATAGGAAATCACTGTGCCGCTTGTGGTCAGCGTATCCCCGGCTTCATAACCCACCCCGGTGATAATGCCGGAGCCGTCCGCGTAAATAATGCTATCGTCTCCCACAAATTCCTCAAAGGCGGCCAGCTGATCCTGAATTTCCTCCAGCTCCTGGGCCGCTTCCTCCAGATCCTCCTTCAGATCCTCCACTGCCGCGTTATAGGTCGTCTGGGCGTTTTCGCCCTCCAGTACGCTTTCTTCATAGGTCTGGCTGGCCTGCAGCTGCCCGATGGCTTCCTTCGCCTGTGCCTGCGCCAGCTCCTCCTGCAGCTCCTCGATCTGATCCAGATGCTCCTGCAAGGCATCCTGGGCGTTTTCCACGGCGGAAACCATATTATTATACTGGCTCATCTTTGATTCATACAAATCCATGATCTGCATGTAATTGGCAGTATTTTCTATCCCTTCCTCCTCCGCCAGTGCCAGCGTTGCCTGATACAGCTCCTCCAGGGCTGAATAATCATAATACTCAAAGTCCGTATCGTCCTCACTTCCATAGAGGAAGTCGTTAAAATTCTCCTGAGCCTCTGTAACTGCCTCCTCTAAAGACGCGGTCTTCGCCTGCATCTGCGTGATCTCTATCTGAAGGGAGGCAATATTGTCACTGACCGAGCTGCTGGAATACTCATAAATTTCCGACGCGTAGCTCTGGGCCACCTTGCTGGTCTCATAGGTAGTCTGGGCCTCCAGCACGGCCAGCTCGTAGGTGCTCTCCGCCTCCGCGTAATCAGAGCGGGCGTCCACCAGAGCCGCTTCCAGAAGCTTCCTCACGTCGCTGACGCTTGAATCCGTAAATTTCAGGATGGCGTCGCCCTCCTCAATCCGCTGGCCGGAGGCCACGTAGACTTCCTCCACCTTCAGATACTTTTCTACGGTCTCCTCATCGTCATCATCATCGTCGTCATCACTGCTGGTGGTCACGGATAGGTCCAGGTCATAGTCGATGGTGCTGATCCCATATTCCAGGGAGCCGCTCTCTTCCACGCCCACCGTCAGCGTACCACGCACCACTTCGGTTTCTATGTATACCCACTGCTCCTGGGAAAGATACGGGGCAATCAGAACGGTATAGCAGGCGCCGCCGATCAGCGCCAGTATCACCACAATGACAGCGGCAAATCTCAGCTTTTTCTTCGTGGACATCTTTTTTTTCATCACTGCTGCCCTCCTTCCCCGGTTCCAGTCGCTGCATCACTCTCCGCCTCAACGGTATCAACAGTGTCAACTGTTCCAGTTCCTTCAGATTCCGCGTTCGCGTCCGCCTGGCCGCTCTCTGTCTCTGAAGATCCACCCGCGCCCGTTCCGCCTCTGTCTGTCCTGGAGGCTCCATCCGCGTCCATTCTGTCAGCGCCCTTTTCTCCATCATCTGTTCCTGCGCTGTCCATACCCGTTAGATCCAGCCCGAAAATCACGCTCACCGTCTCATTGGTGGATAAATTCTGTACATCCCCCGACAGCGTGACAGTCACCTCATATGTAACGCTGGACCGGCTGCTGGAACTGGAAACAGGATTGATGCCCGTCACGGTACCGCTGTATAATCCGCTCTCGGAGGACTGCACATAGACAGACTCTCCCACACTGACAGAGGCGATATCCGCCTGATCCACGGACACAGTCACTGTCATCTCCTCCGTATTGCTGTATACGAAAACAACGCTGTCGCTGCTTAAATACTGGTTCGCCCGAAGCGTCACCGACAACACAGAGCCGCTGCCCTGGGCCCGGTAATAGCCGTCGCCCACTGTACTCTCAAAAAGCTCCAGATTTTCCTGCGCGTCCTCATAATCGTCCAGCAGGCTTTCATACTCCGACTCCGCCGCCTCCACAGCGGTCTCATAATCGCTCTCAGCCCTCTCCGCACTGGCCATGGTGCTCTCATATGTCAGCTGCGCCTGCAGCACCTGGGTGTCATAATTTTCCTGGGCCTGGGCCAGCTCCTCCTTCAAGGAGCTCAGGGACAGCTGCAGACTCTGTAAATTCAGCTCGGCGTTTGCCACCGCGTCCTCATAATTCGCCAGAGCCTCCTCGTAATCCTTCTCATTCTGCTCCAGCACGGTATACAGCTCCTGACAGACCATAACCGCATCAGAGGAGGCGCCGCCCGAACTGCCCATGCTTCCTCCGCTGCTTCCGCCTCCGGTCACCTGAGACCACTCCACGCCCAGCTCCTCCACCAGCTGGGTCAGCAGGGCGCGGTTATCGTCATAAAGCGCTTTCAGCTCCCCCACCTGATAATAGCTGTAATAGTCGCCGCTGGCGATCATCTCTTCATATTCTGCGATCTGCTCCTCGGCCTCATCCAGCGCCTCCTGCGCCCTCTCCACACTGGAGGTCAGGCTGGCCACCGTATTGTCATAGGCGGTCTGCGCGTATGACCCATTCGCCAGCGCCAAATCTCTGTCATACTCCGCTGTAATCAGACTCTGCTGATATTCGATGACGCCGGTGCGGTAGGCCAGCTCCGCCTCCCTGAGCAGGGTTTCCAGAGTTTCTCTGGCTTCCTCCACAGAATCCTCTGTCAGCTTCAGGACCAGATCCCCCTCCGCCACCTCATCTCCGGAAGAAATATAGACCTCCTCCACAGAAAGGATATTGCTCAGGTTCTCCACCTCCCAGGCTTCCTGGGTCATCCCCACACTGGTCACGCCCGAGGCGGTGACGGCGTCGGACAAATCCAGGCTGGTGACGCTGCTTCCTCCCGCGCTCATGGAAATTCCTGCTCCTATGGAAGCGAAAGACGCATCGCCGTCCCCCGCGTCCCGAAGCAGGAAATAATAAACCGCGCCGCCGACAATTCCCAGAACCACTACAGCTGATATCACCGTTATGATAATTCTCTTCCTGAGTCTTACGCAGAATTCTTTTATCTTCACGTCCCGCACCTCCTGTATTGTTTTAAAAATACCTCTTTGCCAGATTATAGGATAATTGGCATAAAAATTTGTTGGACCTGTGAAAATTCTGTGTCTGACAGACGCAAATAACACTCGCCGCAGTCCGACGTTATGGAATAATCGGCCTGGGATAACACTGTTATCCCACGTGTCGGCTATGGAAAACCTCGCGGAAAACCTCTTCAATATGGTTCTTCACAAAATAAACGGGATGAATTATAATACTCATGATTAAGATGGAATGCAGGGAAATAACATTTCTCCGACAGCTTTTGCGGCAGAGCAGGAGAATGCGGGGTATAAAAGGATAGACAGGAGCCGATATGTCCTCTGAACGAATTCGATTTTCACGGAAAAAGATACTGAAACCGGGCGCTTTATGGGCTGTGATTTCCGGGGCAGTTACAGCTGCCGCCGCCATGTACTCCCAGCTTGCGTGGCTTGCGTGGATATCCCTGATTCCCTATTTTATAACTCTGTATCAATATACAGATCCGGAAAACGGGAAGCGGCACCTGTTTCGGACGGGATTTCTGTTTGGATACGGCTACTGTGTTCCTCTGGCTTCTTTTCTCTATGCGCTTTATCCTATGGATGTTGCCGGCATCGGCCCGCTGGGCTCCGTATTTATCATTTTGCTCGGCCAATTTGGAGCAACCATATTCTACAGCCTGCCGCATGGACTTCTTCCGTGCGTCCTGCGGCTGCTGCGAAAACGGAGGGCATGGGAACGCCGGTCAATGATGCATCCGCTTTCCATCGCCGCTCTGTGGGTGCTCGCCGAGTGGTGCCAGTCTCAGACATGGCTGGGGATGCCGTGGGCCAGGCTCGCGGCGATCCAGTATCGGCTGACGCCGCTGATACAGAGCGCGTCCCTGCTGGGTTCGTATTTTGTCAGCTTTATCATGGTGCTGTTCAACGCTCTTCTGGCGCTCTTTCTCTACTCGTGTTTTTTCTCAGAGGATACAGCATCCGGAAAACGCGGGAAGCTGTCCTTTATCGCGCGAAGCGTACCCCGCGAGTCAGTACATGAACGCAGAGATGTCCGGAAGGTATGCCCTCTCCTGTGTGCCGCCGTTCTTTTCGCGGGGAATCTGATATACGGACTGGCCGCTTTGAACACAGAACACGAGTCCTCTGAGACGATTTCTGTGGCAATCATCCAGGGGAATGTTTCCTCTTCCGAAAAATGGGAAGGGAACAGCAACCTTCTTTTGCTGGAGCACTATCTGAGTATGACCAAAGAAGCTTCCGGAGATGAAGAAACGGATCTGATTGTCTGGACCGAGGGCTGCCTCCCATTTTATTTGAACAAATATGCTGAGCCGAATCTGATGATTCAAAACGCTGCCATGGAAACCGGCGCGGTCATCCTTGTCGGCGCCCTCTATCAGGATGAGTCAGATGATGTATATAACGCAGTTTACGCTTTCTATCCGGACGGCACTGTAAGCAGCCAACCATATTTCAAGCGCAAACTGGTTCCTTTCGGCGAATATATGCCGCTGGAGGATTTCCTGAAATCGGTGTTACCTGTCCTGAATGAAATTAACCTGCTGGGATCGTCGCTCACACCCGGGACCGACAGCAATCTGTTATCCACGGATTTTGGAATGATTGGGGGACTCGTCTGCTTTGACTCGCTCTATGAGGAACCGGCTTTTTCATCTGTAAGAGACGGCGCCGAGCTCCTGGCCCTGCTCTCCAACGATACCTGGTTCGACAACTCCTACGGCGTATACAAGCTGCTGGCACACTCCGTACTGCGCGCGGTGGAGAACGGCCGCTGTATTGTGCGGGGCGCCAATACCGGGATATCCGCCGTTATCGACGCAAACGGCCGGATCACGGAGGAATCACAGCCCCAGGAAGAAGAAGTGATCCGGGGAGAAGCGGAGATTTACAGCTGCCGCACCCTTTACTCCTATGTGGGAAATATATGGCTGCTGTTTTGTCTTCTGTATGTCCTTGTGCTTCTGATCCCGTTTAAAAGGCCTAAGAAAGGCGGTGCCTGAACTCAGCGGGCAGTGCTAATTGCCGCACCCCGGCCTTTTGCGCCTTTCCCGCGTATATATTCCGGAATATGTAAATGACAACAACCAGAATCAGCAGAAGGCTGATCCACTGGCTGGTGGAAAGGCCCCGCCAATACCCGCGGTCCGCGTCTCCCCGAAAATACTCGAGGATAAAGCGCATGACGGCGTAGCCGCCCAGATAGAGAAACAGCAGATCCTGTTTTTTTCTCAGCTTATCTTTCACAGACAGAAACAGGCAAAACAAAAGCAGATGTCCCGCGGCTTCCGCAAGCTGGCTCGGAAACAGAGCAACCCCGGCCGGAGCCAGGGAGCCTTCAGGGAAGACAACGCCCCATGGGACCTCAATCCCATAACAGCAGCCGCCCATAAAGCAGCCGATGCGCGCGAACGTCATAAAGAGCGCCGCCGCGGGGACAAACAGTTCAATAACCGTTTCCCCATTGAGATGATAATGCCGAACATAGTACCAGATGACGAAGATCAGAATAATCGCGCCGCCGTAAAACACCAGATTGGAAAACGCCTTCTCCCGGATCAGACTGAAGCTCTGACTATAATAATCCCAGTCCCTGATCAGCCCCGGAAGATTGACGAAAAAGCC
>JAJQCU010000316.1 GCA_021202575.1 Lachnospiraceae bacterium | reverse complement strand
CATCATGATAGACTGATTTTCAATCCGGTTGACAGTGAATACTGAGAAATACAAAAGAAAAATGAGTTTCGATCTACTTTATGTCTTATTGAAAGAAAATCGAAGCTCATTTTTATTTTTTATACCTTTGCGCACTGACAAATCAATAATGCATTTCATAAAGGAGCTGACAGGGTGTAAACACCTCGTTTCTGAGACCTTGACAGAAAGGGGGCTTTTCCTATGAGTACATATGAAGAATTGATGATTATCATTGCAATTGCAGGATTAATTGTAGCAATTTTAAATTATACGCAGAAGAAATAGCACCTCCGCTCAGTGAGGTGCTATTATAAGTAAATAACATTTTCGCCAGAAACGGATAGTCCACATCTATCGTGTCGGCTCCCTTGTTAAGGGCATTATATACCAGTTTTCTCTGTTTTGCAAGACAAAATTTTTAAAAGTTACGCGTCCTTCTGCTTTGTCAGCAGCATCATAATCTCATTGCTGCGGGAGATAAAGCGCGCCATCTCGTCGCCCTCCAGCGGCGCGTGCTGAAGCTTCGCCAGGTCATAGAGCTGCTCGCAGATGGTTTTCGCGTTGGCGTTGTCCTCATTGTCAAGGACAAACTTCACAAGCGGGTTGGCGGCGTTCAGCACCAGGGTCTCGTCCTCCTTGCCCAGGTCGCCCATGCTCATGCCGTTGGCGGCGTACATCTTCATCATGTCCTGCATCCGGCGGCTCTCCTCCGGCACGGTGATCAGCGCCGCGACCTTGCTGTTGCGCAGCTTCTCCAGCTTTACGGTCAGGCTTTCCTTCTTGATGGTCTTTTTCATCAGCCTGCTGACGATCTCCGTCTTCTCCGTCAGCTCCTTCTGCACCTTCTTGCTGGTCTTTGCCTTCAGGCTCTCGGTCAGGTCGGCGTCGATCCGCTGGAAATGAATGCCCTCGTTCTTATTTTCCAGCTGAGAGATAAAGGGCTGGTCGATATTCTGGTCCAGAATCACGGCGTCCATCTTCGCGCCCTGGAACAGGCGGATATACTGGGCCTGCTGCCGCTCATCGGTGACGTAGTAGATTGTCTTATTTTTCTGCTCCTCTTCGCCGCTCTCGTCTTCGGAGTCTTCCTCCTCGTCTGTCACCTCACCGGTTTCTACGATATTGTCGTTCTCATCCGTCACGGTTCCTTCAGCAGGCGCTTCATCTACTACCTCGGCCTCCACAGCGTTGCCGTTCTCATCCACTGCGCTCCCGCTCTTCTCCGCCGTCTCCTCATCCTCATCCATGTCGATGGGCTTGACCTCCAGGCACTCCGGCAAAGTCATATAGTGGCCGTCCAGATTCTTGAAAAGAATGTAATCTGTCATCTTTTCACAGAATTTGTCATCCTTCAGGCAGCCATATTTGATGAAGGGGCTGATATCGTCCCAGTATTTTTCATAGGATTCCTTGTCGGTCTTGCACATGCCGGCCAGCTTGTCCGCCACCTTCTTGGTGATGAAGTCGCTGATTTTTTTCACAAAGCCGTCATTCTGCAGGGCGGATCTGGACACGTTCAGCGGCAGGTCCGGACAGTCGATGACGCCCTTTAGGAGCATCAGAAATTCCGGAATAACTTCCTTAATATTATCCGCCACAAACACCTGATTGTTGTACAGCTTGATGGTGCCCTCGATGGAGTCGTACTCCGTGTTGATCTTCGGGAAATACAGAATACCCTTTAAATTGAAGGGATAGTCCATATTCAGGTGAATCCAGAACAGGGGCTCCTTGTAATCGTGGAAAACCGTGCGGTAAAACTCCAGATACTCCTCTTTGGTGCAGTCGTTGGCGTTTCTGGTCCACAAAGGATTGGTGTCGTTTAAGAGCTCCGGACGCCTCTTAATCTTCAGCTTCTCCTCATCGCCCTCCTTTTCAGGAGCGATGGTCTCCACCACTACGTCAGAATCCAGCTTCTCGGAGGTTTTGATGGTCTGGGTGGCGTCATCATCCTTCTTGGACAGGTAAATCTCAATGGGCATGAAGGAGCAGTATTTTTTCAGAACCTCTCTGGCCTTGTACTCATTGCAGTACTCCAGGCAGTCCTCGTTCAAAAGCAGAGTGATGACCGTCCCTACGTCCGTCTTGTCGCCATCCTCCATCTCAAATTCGGTGCCGCCGTCGCACTCCCAGTGAACAGCCTTCGCGCCCGGCTTATAGGAAAGAGTATCGATATGAACCTCATCCGCCACCATGAACGCGGAATAAAAGCCCAGTCCGAAGTGACCGATAATCTGGTCGTCGTTGGTCTTGTCCTTGTACTTCTCTACGAAATCCGCGGCTCCGGAGAAAGCGATCTGGTTTATGTACTCCTCCACCTCCTCGGCGGCCATGCCCAAGCCGTTGTCATGAAAGGCGATAGTCTTGGCTTTGGAATCTACGACCACGTCGATTCTGGCCTTGTAGTCCATGGGGAGCTCGTACTCGCCCATCATGTCCAGCTTTTTTAATTTGGTGATGGCGTCGCAGCCGTTGCTGATGAGCTCGCGGTAAAAAATGTCCTGGTCGCTGTAGAGCCATTTTTTGATAATCGGGAAAATATTGTCACTGTTAATAGAAAGATTGCCTCGCATATTTGCCTCCTATTTCATTTAAGTTTCCGGAATTGTCCGTCACAAATTAAAGCCATTTTAATCCCGGATTTTAAAAAAGTCAACAAAAATATTAGCACTCATTGCGGTTGAGTGCTAATATTTTAATGAATCAAATATTAAAATTTTGTGAAGTTTCCTCTCTTCCTTGGGGAAAATGCTTAACAGCAGGATGCGATACTGCTCCTCAACCGGGAAGAGAACTTTCCTCTGAGGCACAGCCGCGGCCAGGCGGCCCCGAAGTTAGCTTTGAATTGTTGGCTCGTAGTCAGCGGTGAGCTCCCCGTAGATGTCCAGGAAGAGGATTTCGCCTGTCAGGTCAAAGTCCACAAGTTCAAAGGAATCCAGCACCTCCTGATTCAGCTCCGGCTCCATATCGGCGACGAAGGCGTTGTAGGTCTCGCCGAAGGCTTCGGCCTTGCGCTGCAAAAGCAGGGTCTGCTTATTCTGGTCGGTGGCCTCCCTGTCCAGGGTGGAAATACATTTGATGATATGGTAGCCGTGGCTGGTCACGGTCACGTGGCTGATCTCGTCCGTTTCCAGCTCAAAGGCGGTGTTCTCAAAGCTTTCCTCCATCTCTCCCTTGCCAAAGGAGTAGGTGCTCTTGGTATCCTCGCTGTATTTGGTGATCAGGCTCTCAAAGCTCTCACCCTCCAGGGCAAGCTCCCTGATTTCCTCGGCCTTGGCGTACAGGCGGGATTTCTCCTCCTCGCTAATCTCCTGGCGGTTGCCGTTTTCATCCACGGTATAGGTCTTCAGCAGAATATGCTGAACCGTCACAATTCTGGCCTCATCATCACTGATCTCCGGGTTGACGTCCTTGATCAGGTACGCGTAAAGCTTGTCCGACAGCAGTTTTTCCTCGTAAAGCTCAAGCACCTCGGATCCATCCAGACTTAAACCCAGCGCCTCTGCCGCTTCCTCAGAAAGGCTGTCCATAAACCGCTCCGCGGCCAGAGCCGCCAGCTCCTCCTCCTCTTCGTTCAGGGTCAGGCTGTACTCCTGGGCCAGAAGCTTCATCACCTTCAGCCGGGACAGCTGGGCCAGGGCCAGATCCTTGCAGTTGTCCACCATGGTTGTGCCTTCCCCGGTCTCGATGTCCCAGAATTCCGAACCGTAGACGCTCTCATAGTCCCAGGCGATGGCCGCCAGATACAGGCCAAACTCCGTGGTGGTGGCGCTTTCATTTCCCACGCGGAAAATCTCATTTTTGCCAAGGCCGGCTGTCAGCACCACCTTACTGGAGCAGGCGGTGAGAGACAGTACCAGCAGCGCCGCGGACAGCAGGGGCAGACATATTTTTCTGATTTTTAATCGCATAATTATTTGATAACGTGAATCCAGACCTCGGGATCCTCGATGCGGCCCATCTGGATGCCGGTCAGTGTGTCATACAGCTTCTTTGTGATCGGTCCCATTTCCGTCATGCCGCTGGGCAGGCAGATTTCCCTGCCGTGGTCCACGATCTTGCCCACCGGGGAAATCACGGCCGCCGTACCGCAGAGGCCGCACTCCGCCATATCCTCCATCTCGGAAAAGAGCACTTCCCTCTCCTCCACCTCAAGGCCCAGATAGTGCTGTGCCACATAGACGAGGGAGCGTCTGGTGATGGAGGGCAGGATAGAATCAGACTTTGGCGTTACCACCTTGCCGCTCTTTGTGACAAACAGGAAGTTGGCGCCGCCGGTTTCCTCCACCTTCGTGCGGGTCGCCGGGTCAAGGTACATATTCTCATTAAAGCCGTTGGCGTGAGCGGTCACAATGGCGTGAAGGCTCATGGCGTAATTCAACCCGGCCTTGATATTGCCGGTGCCGCGGGGAGCCGCGCGGTCAAAGTCGCTGACGCAGATGGTCAGAGGCTTGATGCCGCCCTTGAAATAAGGGCCAACCGGAGTGACAAAGGCCCGGAACTGATACTCGTCCGCAGGCTTCACCCCGATCACAGGATTGGTGCCGAAAATGTAAGGACGGATGTACAAAGTCGCGCCGGAACCATAGGGCGGAACGGAAGCCTCATTGGCGGCCACCAGCTGTGTGACGGCGTCCACAAAGCGCTCCTTCGGAAATACGGGCATCTCCAGTCTCTTCGCACTGCTCTCCAGGCGCTCCGCGTTTAAATCCGGGCGGAAGGTGACAATGCGGCCATCCTCCGTGGTATAGGCCTTCAAGCCCTCAAAAACCGTCTGGGCATACTGCAGCACTCCGGCGCACTCATTCAGGACAATATTCGCATCCGCGGTAATCGCGCCCTCGTCCCAGGCGCCGTTTTTATAATTTGATACATAACGGTAATCACTCTGAATGTATCCAAATCCAATGTTGGACCAGTCAATATTTTTCTTTTCCATTTTACAGGCTCTCCTTACGTATAGGATTTATTTGTCATCAGTCCGGCCCCGAAAACCGCCTGACCTCAGTCCTTCACAATTATCTACCTTTTGCCCGGAAAAGTCAATAACTTTGAAACTAAGTGCCCGAATTTCCCGTAAATAAAGGAAAGTTGAAATTCTGATTTTTCAGAAACGGGGCATTTTACACCATTTTTACACCATTTGCTCCGGAAAGTCATAAAAAGACCGCCGCTGAAAACACCCTCCCAGCAGCGGCCACACGTCCGATCTTACACGACATTCATATATTTTTCAGCGTTCGCAACCTGTTTCTTTACCTCCTCAAAATCCAGGTTAGTGTAAATGTTCATTGTGGTTCCAATGTCTGTATGTCCCATAAGAAGCTGCAGCGTCTTCGGTTCAATCCCCGATTCCGCCATCCTGGACGCGAAGCAGTGCCTCAGGATATGACAGGAGAAATACGGCAGCAGTACCGGATCACGCTTTTCTTTTTTGGCCCGTTCCATTTCCCCGGCATTATACTTTCTGACAATGCTCTTGAACAAAGTATAGAGGCGCTGGTTTACATTTGGTTTCCCTTCCTGGTTGATAAATACAAAATCCCTTACCCCTTCCACTTCCTGCCGTTTGATGTTCAACAGGAGATCATATTCACGCTGCATTTTGAGAGCTTTCCTGCATTCTGCCGTTATAGGTATATCCCGCATGGAACAGGACGTTTTTAAGCTCTGTAAATGATATTTGTAGCCATCCCCATAGTTCCGGTAAAGAAGCTGCTGCCGGACATGAATCACGCCCTCCTTGAAATCAACATCTTTCCACCTCAGGCCGCATAATTCCCCTTCCCTCAGGCCTG
The DNA here is from genome assembly GCA_021202575.1 of Lachnospiraceae bacterium. Classification (GTDB taxonomy): domain Bacteria; phylum Bacillota; class Clostridia; order Lachnospirales; family Lachnospiraceae; genus RGIG6307. The sequence goes on along the minus strand of JAJQCU010000316.1, from coordinate 2,126 downwards.
TGTTTAAAAACACTGTGAGCAGCGGCCAGTATACCTTATATGTGCTGCTCTCTTCTACAAAATTCATTAATATTGCCTGTTCTTTTCTTGTCAACGCCTTGCGCTCCTTTCTTTTCCCGCTGATCTCTTTTGCGGCTCCGTCTGCCGGGTTCTTCCTGATATAATCTGACTTCACGGCCATTTTAAACATGGCATTTAAAAGCATGTGTACATTTTGCTGTGTCCCGGCTGAAAAATCCTCTTTGCTCATTTTGCCGTAGAAATTCAGGATATGAACATTCCGGATAGCTGAAATCTTCATTTCTCCCAAATCGGTTTCCTTGACATAGCTGTTCCATATAACATGATAATTTCTCCTTGTGTTATCCTTCAGTTTTGTCTTTGTCCCCATGTACAAATCGAAAAGCTCATTCAGCGTCATTTCTCCTTTTTCGCTGTCTATGCCGTCTTCCAGGTCACGGGCAATCCGCTTTTCCTTTTCCCTCAGATCAGCCAGTGTCAGAGCATAAACCATTTTGCGCTTGCCGAGTAAGTCAGTGTAGCGATAATAATACCGGCCATCTTCGCGCTGCCCTTCGCCGGTCTTTAAATTCCGCTTTTTGCTGTCAGTTCTTTTTGTCGCCATATAAACACCGCCTTTCATGTCCCTGGTAATGGGGAGCAGGCCGCCCCGCTCCCTTTTTCTCTATGCGTTAATATGTATCTCCCGCGCCAGCAGAAGAACATCACAGATCCGTGCGTCCCCGCTCAGTTCATCCAGGCTCTTTGTAAGGTCTTCTGAAATCTCCTCCGCCATATAAAGCAGGTTCGCCGCCTTGCCGGCGTCCTCCAGGTCATCCGGTTCAACGTCAATATCCTTTGTGATTTCCTCCAATGAGTACAGAAGGGCTTTCAGGCGGCCCGCCCCTTCCATTGCTTTTTCCAGGTTCTTGTTCATGGTTTTTCCTCCTTGCGTGACGGTCACAGGCGTGTTATAATGCGTCTGTAACTCCAAATTTGGCGTTTGGTTACTTGCCCCACCGGAGCGGCAACTCCGGAGGGGCCTCTCTTTTTTATTCTCCCTGATCCACCAGGAAAGACTCTGCCCTGCTGATTGCCCGGTCCAGCGCCTCATATACATTGCTTACCCGGCCATCCTTCCAGTCTGTGTTATCAAGGTACTCTTTTACGCTGTCCTGTGCGCTTTGCAGATCTTCTAATGTTTCCTCGATATCTGCCGGCAGGACCGTGCCGCCGTTCTCAACGGCCCATTGCCAGTTATTGGCCGCCGTAAGCGCTTCACTGATCTTTTCGGCGCAGTCATCCAGCGGACCGTCCTCTCCGTAACCAACGCGCGGCCTTAAATCTTCCTTTGCATCCTCCAAATAATCGATCATACTCTGAATAAAGTTTTCCATATAATTTTCCTTTCTCCCGGCTCTGACCCTGCCGGGCGGGTATATTTGCTTTAAGCTACCGTGAACCGGCGGCTTGTGCTGTCCTTACAATACTGGTTGTAGATTTCCGGAAGCGCCGCTTTCAGTGCCTTTCCATCAAGCCTGCTGCTGACAATCTCTTTCCAGCGGATAATAAAGTGTTTCGTCTGGATTTCTTCCAGGCCTTTCCCCTCCATGTCCGCTTTCAGCTCCGTTTTGATGGTGTCGGCCTGCTCCTGAAGCTCTGCGATCTGGCCTTCCAGCTCCTGCAGTTTCTTCACCCTGGTCTCAATCATCCTCTCTGTCATGTCCTTTTCCCCTTTCTCCCGGCTTTACCCGGCCGGGACGGGTTCTTTTATGCTCTTGCTGCTGCTTTCTCGTATGACGCCCACTGGCTTGTGATATACTCCAGTTCCTCCCATGCTTTCCGCTCTCTGGCCTGTGCAATTCTGCTTTCGGGCCGGGCCTCCAATCTGTCATGCTCCGTGCCCCAGATCTGAAGGGCTCCTTCATATGCCAGCTTATATAATCTTTTCTGTGTCATTTTCCCTCCTTCCAGAACCGCCCCGGCGGCATCTTCCTGACTATTGGCTTTCATGTGTTGGCCACCTCACAGGTATATGGCCGCTGGTTTGTGGTGCCTTTCGGGCTACCGGCTGTTCTTTATTTATCTTATGTATGTATTATACATTGTACAATGTATTTTATCAA
>JAJQCU010000213.1 GCA_021202575.1 Lachnospiraceae bacterium | reverse complement strand
GGTGAGCAGAGTAATCAACAACAATGTCATAATGAGAGTGATAAATTTTTTTATAAAATATGGAAGGCTCATAATCAGCACCCGCTGAGGTCATGTCAATACCAGGCCACATACATAAAGGAAACCGACAGCCGCAAAAAAAAGCAAAACGGTTTGCGTTATTATGTGGCCGCAAAATTATTTCATCAATCCGAAATCATATAGATGGTGGACATATCCCACGCGGAGGTAGGATAGAATACATACCCGGCATAGTCCGAGCTGACCGCCACGAAGTCCGCCGGATCCTCGATATAGACGGCGGCGGCGTTCTCGGCCAGATTGATCTGCATCTGTTTGTACAGGGCAGCCTTTTCATCGGTATCGATCGCGGCCAGAGCCTCCGCCAGCAGGGCATCGTATTCCTCATTGGAATAATTGAAGAAATTATTGGAGGCGTCGGACTGATATCTGGCCAGCCAGTCGCTGGGGTTCAAATCCCCGTCAAAGCTGATGACGGTGGCCTGGTAATCGCGGCCCTTGTATACATCCGACAACCAGGTGCTCCATTCCACCTCCTGGATGGTCACACGGATGCCGACAGCTTCCAGCTGGTTTGCGATGATCTGTGCCGTGTCTACATGCTGGGAGTAGGAGCTGGGAACAGAGATGGTCAGATCAAAGCCATCGGCGTAGCCGGCCTCGGCCAGCAGCTCCTTTGCTTTCTCCACATCGTAGGTGTACATGTCGGCGGTGCTCTCCTCATACCAGGTGGTCAGCGCCGGGATCATGTGGGAGCCGATGATCTGGCTGGCTCCGTCAAACAGGAACTGATTGATCTCATCCCGGTCTATGGCATAGCACAGGGCCTGGCGCACACGCACATCGGAGAGCGGTTCGTAGTCGTTATTGAGGAACAGAGCGTGCACATAGTGCATGGAACCCTCCACCACATTGAACTGGTCGCTGTACTGGGCCTCAAGAGTCTGCACCTGGGAGGTGGTCAGATAGTTGAGGATATCGATGGTGCCCGCCAGAAGCTGGGTGAAGGCGGTTTCCGTATCCGCGATAAATTTAAATTCCACCTGATCCAGGTAAGCCGCGTCTCCCCAGTAATATTCATTCCTCTCCAGAATCAGATTCTGTCCCACAGAGTAGGAAACATACTTAAAGGGACCGGTCCCGATGGGATTGCCAGCCGGGTCGTCGTTGGACGCCGGAATGATGGCCACAGTCAACTGTGCCAGGAATTCGGAATTGGCTTCCGTCAGATAAATACTGACCGTACTGTCATCGTCGATGACCACCGAGTCCACTGCTGTTGCGAAGGAGGAAGATTCGCCCTGAATCTGGGCATAGCGTTCGATAGAATATTTGACGTCTTCCACGGTCACAGCTGTTCCGTCACTGAATAAAATGCCGTCTCTTAAGGTGAACGTATAGCACGCTGCATCCTCTGAGATCACGTAGCTGCTGGCGACCGCCGGCTCAAGATCGCCGTCGGAAGTGGCCTTGACAAGGCCTTCGTACATGTTGAACACCACACTTCGAGTTCCTGCGTCCGTAGTTTCATGGGGGTCAAGACTTACCAGGTCCTGCGTCATGCCGAGCACAACGCTGCCGCCTGTCGTAGGTGTACCATCTGAAGAAGTATCAGATTCCGTAGAAGCATCGGCGCTTTCCGTATCGGTGTCCGCGGCGGAACCGTTTTCGGATGAGGCCGAAGCATTGGCCTGCGTATCGGAGCTCTTGCCGCCCTGGCTGCATGCGCCAAGTGCAGCAGAGACGAGGAGGGCCAGTGCGCAGAAAAGAACAAGTTTCTTTTTCATGTGAGTTACCTCTCTAATCTCTAATATTTCTCCCATTATTTGATTGTCCAGCCCAGTGTACCTCTTTTTTTAAAAAAAAGCAAGACCGGAGGGCGGCATTGTTGATAAAAACACTGTGCAGGTTACTATTCATGGCGCTCCTCTTCGAGACGCCCTTCGGGTGCGCCCACATGCGCAAAAGCATCCGCTTCGCGTCTGGCGTATGCTTTGGGTGAAATTCCGGTCAGGCGTTTGAACACGGTAATGAAATAATTGTAGTCGGAGAATCCGCACATGGACGCGATCTCCGCGATGGAAAGCTCGGGATGGTCTTTTAAAAGTACCCGGGCTTTCTCAATTCTCAGATTCCTGATATGCTCCGCGATTCCCATTCCATAGCTTTGATTTGCCAGCTCATAAAGCTTTGTCCTTCCGATCCGGAAATGATCAGCGATCGTCACCGCGCTGATATTCTCACAAAAATGCTCCTGTATATAAGTGTCAATCCGCATGGGGAGTGTGTCCTGGCGAAGCGCCACCATCCTTTCCATGCAAAGATAGGATGCCACCGCCTGCATGATGTGGGAGGCGGAGGAAATATGGTCCTGCTGTATTATTGGCAGCTGAAACGCGAACGTTTTCAAAGAATTCATGTCAATTCTGTATTGCCCGCATTTTGCGCTGATGGTATTCCAGCCTTCTTCATGAGACGAGTAGGGAAATACATGCCCGAAGAACAGATAGCCGATGATAATATTTCCGGTGATAATCGGGGTAATGCTTTCCGTCAGTCCGCTGTGACACAGGTAGGTGTACGCACCCCGCTTTCCGGCCGCGATCTCACAGGCTCTCCGGTCACATTCCCGGCAGGCCTTTTCCCCTCCGGGATCTGTGCGCACAAGGCTGCAGAAATCAGGAATATCGGCCGGATAGGCGTCCAGCTCTGTAAAGGTATCGTCAAATACTGTGATACGGATCTGTGTCAGAGTATAGAAATCCTTCAGCAGAGAATGCAGCTTCGTCAGGTCAAAGGTGGAAATCATGGTTTTGTCCCTCCGTCTTTCATGGAAAAGTCTGTGTCAGCAGGCAGATTTTATCACTTTAGCGAACAAATTTAAAGTAAAAAGTTCAAAAACCTATATAAACTCGAAAAGCATTATACTAAAATTCAGACAGACCTGAAAATCGAAAACGCATCCGTAGAGTAAATTACAGCAAATGCCGCAGCCTGCAAAGACAGGTCTGTATCGGCAGAAAAATAAAACAGTGGGAGGTAATCAAAGGTTATGCTGGCTACATTGAATGAGGTCATGCAATACGCGGAGGAAAAAGGAATCGCCATCGGCTCCTTTAACACGCCCGGTCTGGAAGCCCTGGAGGCGGTGATCGGGGCGGCGGAGGAATTACAGCTGCCCGTCATTATTCAGATCGCGCAGTGCCATGAGGAATGGATTTCCCTTTCCAAAATCGGGCCGGTCATGGTCAGCGCGGCAAAGGAGGCCCGCGTCCCGGTGTGTGTGCATCTGGACCATGGGGAGACGCTGGAGTATCTGAAGCAGGCGCTTGAGCTGAGATTTACCGCCGTTATGTACGATGGCTCCACCTTGCCCTATGAGGAGAACCTGGAGAACACGCAAAGGGCGGTCGCCATGGCCCGTCAATACGGTGCCTCTGTGGAAGCGGAGCTGGGCTCCATGGGCAGGAGAGAATCCGGCGCGGGAGACCGGTCGGGCGCTGAGGATGAGACAAAAATCTATACTGATCCGGCACTGGCATCGGCATTTGTAAAGGCGACCGGCGGCGACGCTCGGGCCTGGTCCTTTGGAACGACTCATGGAATTTACCTGACGGAGCCTCGTCTTGATTTCAATGTGGTGCGAGAGGTTCGAAAACTGACCGGTGGAATTTCTGTGGTCATGCACGGCGGGTCCGGCGTCAGCAGGGAGGATTACCGTAAATCTGTGGAAGCGGGAGTACGAAAAATCAATTATTTCACCTACATGGACAAGGCCGGAGGAAGCGCGGTACAGGAATACCTGAACGGTCTGAAGGAGGGAGAGCCGGTCTTCTTTTCTTCCATTTCTATGGCGGGCAGGAAAGCCATGAAGGAAAATGTGAAGAGCGCGATGAGAATGTTCGCCAATAGGGACCAGGACATGTAGAAGCATATTGAGGTTAGGACATCATTAGATAAATATTGTTGAAACAGGAGGGATAAGAAATGAGCAGAAAAATGACATTTGCGCTGGCGTTCTGTAACCGCGGTTTTATGCCGGGGGAGCTGATTTACGGGGCCAGAGAGGATATGATCAAAGCGGTCACTGACGCCGGTTACGATTACATCGCCATGGACGCTTCCCTGACCAGATACGGCGGCATTGAGACCAGAGACGAGGGACTTTTGTACGCGAAGTGGCTGAAAAGCCATGAGGGGGAGTATGACGGCGTGATTTTCTCCATGCCCATTTTCGCGGATGAGAACGGCGCCATTACAGCCCTGCAGGACGCGGGAGTCCCCATCCTGATGCAGGCCTATCCGGACGAAATCGGAAAGATGGACTTTAAACACAGAAGAGACGCTTTCTGCGGTAAATTTTCCGTGACGGACGTCTTTACACAATATCAGGTTCCCTTTACCGTCTTAAAACCTCATGTGGTTCATCCCCTGTCGGAAGCCTTCGCGCAGAATCTGAAGGATTTTGCCGCCATCTGCCGGGTGGTCAATGGCATGAAGCGCTTCAATGTGGGCTGCATCGGCGCCAGAACCACAGCGTTCAAGACGGTCCGGTTTGATGAAATCACCCTTCAGAAATACGGGATCAATGTGGAATCCTTTGATCTGTCCGAGCTGATTTATGAGGTACAGCATAAGGCGGATGATGAGGAAGCGGTAATAAATAAGCTTGAAACGCTGGAAAATTACACGGATTTCTCGTACGTTCCGGCTGCAAATAAACTGACTCTGGCAAAGATATCCGTTGTGCTGGACGAATATATCGATACCTATCATCTGGACGCCCTGGCGCTTCGCTGCTGGAATGAGATGGAAACTTATCTGAGAGTCTGTCCATGCGTGCTTCTGAGCGAGCTGAACGACAGGGGCATTGTGGCCTCCTGCGAGATCGACCTGTGTTCCGCGCTGACCATGCGCGCCATGAACCTGGCCAGCGAACTGCCCACGGCGGTTCTGGACTGGAATAACAATTACGGGGACGATGAAAATAAGGTCATTCTGTTCCACTGCGGCCCTGTGGCACAGAGCCTGATGACAGGTAAGGGAACGGTTTCGGAACACAAAATGTTTGCCAAAAACGACCCGGGCTCCGGCTGGGGCTGTAATGAAGGCCGCATCAAAGCCTTCCCCACGACTCTTTCCAACTGCCAGACAAAGGATGGAAAAATCATTGTCTATGCCAGCGAAGCGGAGTTTACAGACGATCCCATTGAGGATGGGTATTTTGGGTGCGGCGGCGTGTGTGAAATCCCGGATATGCAGAATAAAATGATCCGGCTGGCCAGGGGCGGCTTCAAGCACCATACCTCTGTGGGCGTGGGGCACATGAAGGATGTTCTGAAGGAGGCGTTCACCACTTACCTGCATTATGACTGGGTTGAAATTGACTGAGCTTTCAGCCAGGATATAACCTGGATATAACTTGGATATCCTCTGATGTGGCTGGAAGGTTATAGTGAACGACAAAAATATTATGTCGTTCACTATAAAGATGATGCACACAATCGCGCAGGGAATGGCTGCTGGCGCAGACCGTGAGCGGCGCGATAGGAAACGACATAAAGTCGTTTCCTGTGAGAAGAAAGAACGAATAAGCGGGAAAACGGAAAATGAAAATTGCGGGTTTGGATATCGGGACAACCGGGTGCAAATGCACAGTGTTTGATGAAAATGGAAGCTATCTGGACCGGGCCTATCAGGATTATCCTGTCAGCCGGTCTGCAGACGGCCACGAAATGGACGCGGCCGCCGTGATGGATGGGGTGTGGGCCGTGCTCAGACAAATGGGGCTTAAATTTCCGGATATTGCCGGGATCGGGGTGACCAGCTTTGGGGAAACCTTTGTCTGCGCGGATGATCAGGGAAAGCCCTTATTGCCCGCCATGCTCTATACGGATCCCAGGGGAGAGGCGGAATGCAGGGAGCTGTGTGAAAGGTTGGGTGAAAAAAGAATCGCCCATATTACCGGGCTCCGTCCCCATGAAATGTACAGTATTTCCAAAATCATGTGGGTGAAAAGGCACTGCCCGGACGTGTACCGGAAGACAAAGCATATTTTTCTCATGGAAGATTATGTGGTATACCACCTGACCGGAATCGCACAGATCGATTACTCTCTGGCAACCAGGACCATGGCCTTTGATATCCGCAGGCTCGCCTGGAGTGAAGAGGTCTTTGCCGCAGCCGGAATAGACAGTTCACTGCTGTCAAAGACAGTTCCCACCGGGACAGCGGCCGGCTGTCTTCTGCCCTCAGCTGCGGAAAAGACAGGGCTGAACCAGAAGACAGTGATTGTCAGTGTCAGCCATGACCAGATAGCGGCCTGCGTGGGCGCGGGAGTGTTTGATTCCTCAGCGGCGGCGGATGGCGCGGGGACGGTGGAGTGCCTGACCCCTGTTTATGACACGCTTCCGGATATTGATGTGATGTATGAGGGATATTATGCGGTGGTGCCTCACGTGATCTCCGGAAAATACGCGGCTTACGCCTTTTCCTATACCGGCGGCGCTCTTCTGCAATGGTGTACAGACACTCTGGCCAAAAAGGAAAAGGAGACAGCCGCACGGGAAGGAATTTCTGTCAATGAATATCTGGAGAGGGAATACCTCTCTGAAAAAGGAGAGAATCCATCCGGTTTACTGGTCCTTCCCCACTTTGCGGGAGCCGCCACCCCTTACATGGATACAGGTTCAAAAGGCGTCATCCTGGGGCTGACCACTTCCACCACAACAGCGGAGATTTACCGCGCCTGCATGGAAGGTGTGGCATACGAAATGTATCTGAACATGGAAAAGCTTGCCGCCTCCGGCATTCATTTTGACAGAATCCACGCCACCGGCGGGGGAGCCCACTCCGCGGTATGGATGCAGATGAAAGCGGATATTCTGAACATTCCCATGGTGGAGCTTCGGACGGCGGACGCGGGGACTGTGGGCAGTGCCATGCTCACTGGGATCGCTGTGGGCCTGTTTACCGATCTGGAGGACGCTGCGGCTCATATGGTGGAAAAAAGTAATGAATATCATCCGCGAAAAGAAATGCATGAAAAATACATGAAGAATTTCAGCAGATATCGGCAGATATATCAGGCGGTCAGACCGCTGGTGTGATATGGAAAAGAGGTGATCAATATGTACAATCCATATACAGGGCATGATTCCCAGCTTTACAGTGTAGAGGAGTGCCGCCTGATCGGGGGAAAGGGAGACGGCATGCGCCTGTACCGGATCCACAACGGAAAAGGACTGGAACTGACCGTATCCCCAGACAGAAACTGTGACATCATACGACTGAGATACAGAGGAATCAATATGAGCTACATGTCCCCCTGCGGCTATGTGGCACCTGCCTATTATGACGCCCTGGAGAGTAACTGGCTGAAGTCCTTTACCGCCGGCTTCCTCACCACCTGCGGCCTGGAAGCGGTGGGCAGCCCCTGTACGGATGAGGGGGAACGGCTGCCGCTGCACGGTTCCATAGCCAATCTTCCCTGTGAACATTCCTATTGGACTGAGGAGGAGGATCAGCTTATTATACATTCAGTCACAAAGGACGAGACCATTTTCGGCCGAAAGCTAAGGCTGAACCGGCAGATTAAAATCTCAACCACGGAGAATTCGTTCCTCATCCATGACGAGATTCAGAATACCGGGGACAAAACGGAGCCTCTGGAAATCCTTTATCACATGAATATGGGATATCCTTTGCTGGATGAGGACAGCATTGTGACCATCCCTTCTGTTTCGGTTCTTCCCCGTGATGAACACGCTGCGGAGGATATCGAAAACTGGATGCATGTGATCAAACCACAGCCCGGTTATCAGGAGCGGTGCTATTATCATAAATTCCCGAACAGCAACGGCCGGGCGAAGATTTTTCAGCCAAAGCTGAAGATGGGCCTGGAAATCTCCTTTGACGCTCTTTCTCTGGACGGCTTCGTAGAGTGGAAGATGATGGGAGTCCGGGATTA
>JAJQCU010000352.1 GCA_021202575.1 Lachnospiraceae bacterium | reverse complement strand
CGAAGGCGTCCTTTAGGAGGAAATCTGTGATTTCCGTAATCGAACTTATACCTTGTGTAGGACATTCCGATAAGCCTATGGACTAATAATCGTGTTCAGCATAGGCTTCCACGATTATTAATAGTCTCATCTCCATTGCACAGAAATCGCGAAACAGTTTTATGCATTTTCGCGCTCTGTACTGCAATGTTATAATGCTCCTCCATGAGAGCGGCTAATTCACCGCCTCATCCACCTTCCGCAAAAGCCCCGGCACCGGCGTATGCGCAAGCACCTTCCCACATGCTTTAAACAGGAGGCTCCTCAAAAAATCCACGCATAGCCCCACCGCCATCACAACCGCCACCTTCACAATCCACTCCGCCAGCAGCTGCGGGAGCGACCCCGGCATTCCGACCTGCAGCCAGACCGGCCACTGATATCGAAGCAGCACATTCTCATGCAGCAGATAAATTCCCAGAGAATAAGGAGCCAGGCGGACAACAACACGGCTCATCCGGCCTTCGCCGCTCTTCATATCGGCAAACAGACAGAAAAAAGCCACCGAGGCAATCAGCACAAAAATGTGGTTATAGCCGTAGGTCAGTCCCACCTTATCCGAAAACCGCCCGGTTGCCAGATATATCCTGTTCATCACAAGGCCTCCGGCCCAGGTTCCCAGGACCCCGGCCAGATAAACCAAAGCAGCCCTGCCTTTTGCAGCCAGAAAACGAAGCCCATATTTTCTGATATAAGCTGCAATCAGATACAGCGCCGTAAACCAGAGTACGCCGTAACCGTTATCATCCACAGTGAACGTCACCGGCAGTATCGACTTGAAAAGCACCTGGGGCAGCGTCACCAGAACCGCCGCCGCGGCCAGCTGTTTCAGATTCATGGCGGCGATGGCCCGGTTTAACAGGGGTGTCAGCAGCATCAGCAGCACATAAGCGGTCATAAACCAGTAATGCTCCATATTTAACGGAAATATCAGCATCAGCCAGTCATAGGTGGTAAGCCCCGATAAATCCAGCACACCTACAGCCCCCAGAAGCAGCGGAATGATCAGGCTGTAAAACCACACCTGCAGCACGATCTGCAAAAGCCTTCCCAGCCTAAACCGCGACTGGCACATGAAATATCCGGTCAGCAGCACATACACATTCACTGCCACAAAGGCCCCGGACTCCAGCAGATAAGCCGCCCAGTCAAGCCACCCCAGCTCAGACGTCAGCGGCAGCAGAATATTTCCCTTGCTGAGATAATGCAGGGTCACCACCAGCGCCATGGCCGTCAGCCGCAGCACCTCAAAATTACTCTGTCGTTTTTTCATGGAGCTGGTCCTCCTTCAGAGTGTCCTTCGCGATAATATAGCGGGGGCGCCCCTTCACTTCCTCATAAATCCTGGCGATATAATGTCCGATCACGCCCATGCTCAGCATCAGCAGCCCTCCCACGATCAGAATCAGCAGAATCACCGTGGTAAAGCCCTCCACCGCGTTGTGAGTAAAATAATTGAATAACGTCTGGGCGCCCAGAATCAGGGACGCCAGAATAAACACAATTCCCGCCACCGTCACCAGCTGCAGCGGCGCCGTGGTAAAGGAGGTGGTATTGCTGACAGCATATTTTATCAGCCCCATAAAGCTCCACTTGCTCTCCCCCAGCGTCCTCTTTTGCACCTCATAGGAGACACTGACGGAGGAGAAGCCCGCCCAGAAGGTCAGCGCGCGGAAGAAGGTATTCCGCTCGGTCAGCCCGGTCAGCACCTCCATGACCTTCCGGTCCAGCAGCTTGAAATCGGAGGTATCCCGCATATCCATTTTCATGATCCGGCTCATCAGTCCGTAAAACGCGTTTGCGAAAAAACGGTGCAGCCCGCTCTCCTGTCCCCGGTCACTCTTGACGCCCTCCACAATGTCATAGCCCTGCCGCCAGAGCCGGTACATCTTGGGGATCACCTCCGGCGGATGCTGAAGGTCGCAGTCCATCACCACGCAGCAGCTTCCCTCCGCCAGCTGTAAACCCGCGAAAATCGCCGCCTCCTTACCAAAATTCCGGCTGAACTCAATTCCCCGGACACGGTGATCCTCCATGGACAGCCTCTGAATTTCCCCAAAGGTATTGTCCCGGGAGCCGTCGCTGACAAAAATAAGCTCATAGGGAATATCCGCTCCCTCTAAAACCTCCTTTAAACGGGCCGCCGTATTCGCGATATTGGCCTCCTCATTATAGGAAGGAAGGATGATCGATAACAAAGCCATGGCCTTACTCCTTATTTTCCGTCTTGACGTACAGCACCCCGTCCACGATCACCATGCAGTTCTGGGCAGGGAAGGGATCCAGGGCGCGGTATTCCTCGGACTCATAAATTTCCGTCATATCCCCGCTGTCCACCAGCTGCACCGTCACCCCGAAATAATATTCCCAGAAATCCTTATAATTCTGAGCCGTATATACCAGATAATCGCCGCTTGTGCCGAGAAGAGAATCCGTCACCCCAACTGTCAGATCGGTACTCGGAAAGGCCTCGTCGCTGACCACCCCGATCATGGCGATGGGCATGTCGTAGGTATAGCCCTCCATCTGCTCGATTCTGTCCAGCAGCCGCAGACAATAGCTGTAGGTCTTGGAAAACTTTTTTTCCAGATTAAAATAGGCCACATTGCAGATCAGGATATAGGAAAACACCACCACCAGGGCGCTGATCACACCCGCCCAGGGCAGAGCAGAAGCAACCTTTTTTATGGGGAACTCCTCCCCCAGCCTGTCGATGACCGCCACCGCGCAGACCGGCATCAGCACCCACTGGTACCGCATCAGCGAATGATAGGTCACATCCGGTGAAATCACCAGCATCACGTTAAAGCAGACCGGCAGGATGGCTGCCGCCGCGACGAGGCACAGCAGGCTCCACACATTCCGGTGGCTCCCCGCCCTGACAAAAGCCGCCGCCAGCACAAGGGCCGCCGCCAGAAAGAGCACCGCCGCCGCTGCCAGCAAAAGCCCCTTCTGCACCATAATATTGCCCCGCAGGGTATGCGTGATAAAATCCCTGTATACATTGGCCAGAATGCTGACAAAGCTGTGGGTATTTTCGCTGCCGATGCCCTGATAGCCGGACAGCTCCGTATTCTGTATTTTCAGGCAGATCTGCAGCATTCCGTAATAGACCGCCGCGCCCAGGACGCCCATTCCCGCGTAGCGCAGGGTCAGCAGCCAGTTTTCTTTTACATTTCTTTTAAAAAACCAGGCCCTGCACGCGCCGTACACGGCCAGCACCATGGCAAAGGCGAGATAAGCCTGGTAAATGCCCATGGAAAAGCCGAGGAGTATCCCTCCCCACAAAAAGCCCTTTGAAGATCTCTCCACCAGACACACGGAGAGCACCGCCAGAAGCAGCGCCAGCATATACCCGTCCGCCGTGAAAATATAGGCAAAATTGGAACTCAACGAAGGATATACCGCCAGAAGAGCCGCGATGAGCACTCCGCTGTAGGTATGCTTCAGCCCAAAAAAACGGCACAGCGCCACCGCCGTCAATCCCAGGTAAAGAAGAGACAGCAGACCGATCACCCAGGGCAGGGTATAATCCGTGGAAATATGGCAGGCCACCGTCAGAAACCACCGCCCGGAGGTAATCATATTCTGGTCAAAATAAATACCGGACAACCCGTCATGGTTGGGGATGTCGCTCACAAAAATACGCAGATGGGCGCAGAGCCCCGCGGCAAACGCCGACAGAAAGACTGCCATATCCCGCCCGGAAATCTTCTGTTTTATTTTCATCAAAAAAGCTTCTACCGTCATGGTTCTCCTCTGCCGCCCGCTCATAGCTTGTAAATTCAGAGACAGGTTCCACGTTCAGCCGCCGGGGGCTGTCACAATTCCGGGGCGCTCCCCCGCGTACCCCTCCGGCTCAATCCGTGTTTTTTAATATGGCCTCCGCGATGCTGTCCGTCAGGACCTCCCTTCCCTCCTGCTCCAGATGCAGGCCGTCCCCGTTAATGGTATAATCATATATCGTCTCCGCGTTAATGACGCTGTCATGATAATTGTCTATGAAATAAACCCCGTATTTTTCCGCCACGCGCTGCTCGCGCACCACATATTCCTCCAGCAGATATTCCCCCCATTCTCCGCTGTCGCAGAAGATCTGCTCCCCATCCCTTGTCAGGTAATTGAAAACCGGGGAGGAAATATAGATGGTAAGCTCAGGGAACGCCGACTGAAGCCTTTCAATACAGTCGCCAAGCACCTGCTCAAAGATATCCGGGGAAACCTGATTGGCGTAATCGTTGGCTCCGAAACAGATCACCAGAATATCCACCCGGGTAAAATCCGTCTCCTCCAGTTCCTCCAGCCGCTCCGGGAAATATTCAACGGCGGTATTTCTCTCAATGGCCGCGTCCTGCACGGAAAAATCACGCAGTATGATGGAATTAACCAGCGCCTCAAAGCTAAAGGCTTCTTCCCCCAGAGATTCCCACAGCCCCTCATTGAAGGCCACCACACTGCTGCCACCGAAAGCCGCGTTTTGCACTTCCATCCCCAGCTTTTCACTCAGCACCTCGTCCACCGGCCCCCCGTTATGGAACTGATTGCCCACCACACTGTCTCCCATCAGGACCACCTGATGCTCTGTTCCGGACCAGCGGATTTTAAAGATCACCCAGAGAGCAATCAGCGCCGCGAAGCAGAGGGCTCCCAGAATTGTGTAAAGCCGCCCGGCCTTAAGTCTCTCCATCATCTCTCCCTTACCGCTTTGCCGTCCTGAATCCTGTAAATCATATCACATTTCTCGATGGTCTGCAGCCTGTGGGCGATGATGATCAGCGTTTTTTTGCCGTGCAGATGATTGATGGACTCCATGATGGCAGCCTCCGTGTCATTATCAAGCGCCGATGTAGCCTCGTCCAAGACCAGCACCTCCGGATCCCAGAACAGCGCCCGGGCAATACCGATTCTCTGCCGCTGCCCGCCGGAAAGGCGGATTCCCCGCTCCCCGATCTGCGTATCCAGCCCCTCCGGAAGACCCTTCACATAGGTATCCAGCTGCGCGTTGCGCAGCGCGTCCCAGACCTGCTCCTCCGAGATATGCTCTCTGGGCACGCCGAAAGCCACATTTTCCCGGATATCGGAATCCAGCATAAAGATGGTCTGAGGAATGTAGCCCACGTTGGCCAGCCATCTCTCATAATTCTCAGGCAGATTCACATCCACGCCGTCCGCCAGGACCTGTCCGCTCTCCATCTCCAGAAGCCCCAGCATGATGTCCACCACCGTGGTCTTGCCCGCGCCGGAGGTTCCCACGATGCCCACAGATTTCCCGATGGGAATTTCCATCTCCATATCCTTGAAAATATAGACATCCGTGTTGGGGTATTTATAGCTCACGTCCTTCATCAGGATATTCTTCTTCACCGGCAGCTTCTCCGCCACCTCCAGGCCGGTATAGGCGTCCGCGTCATAGACGATGGACTTGTCGCTGATATCCGCCTGCAGATTGTCGCTGGCGCCAAAAAAGAAGGGCTCAAAATAGGAAATATTGGTCATATAGTTATTAATACGGTTGGCGCATGGCAGAAGCTTCATGGCCGCCACAGCGAAAGCGGAAACACTGGCCACAATCTGCTCTGTTCCCCGCCCCAGCTGAAAGGAAATGTACATATAAACCACAAAGCCCGCGATGACCACCGTCTCAATCAGAAGCCGGGGCGTGGAATTCAGAAGCGTTGATTTCTTGACCGCCTTCACATAGCCGTCGCCGCATTTGGCGTACTCATGGATAAAGTAGCTCTCCTTATTGGCGATTTTGATCTCCTTGATGCCCGTCACCGACTGGTTGATCCATTTAAATAAGCCCGCGTAATAATCCTGATTCTCCTTGCCCGTGCGCACCATCACCGGCTTGATGACCACCCTGATCACCAGCAAAAGCGCCACCAAAAGCCCGCCGATGGTAATGCACATGATGGCGTCCTGCCAGATCAGATAGGCGCCCATGCACACCGCCACCACCACCTCGCTCATCAGCTGCAGGATGGACAGCACCATGGCGTACATATTATTTACATCTGAGGTAATGCTCCGCTGAATGACTGATGTCTCCGCGTTCAGATAATACTCGTAGGGCCGCTTCATGAAGTTGATCATCATTTTGCGGGAGGGCTCAAACTGATTATTATAGACAAAATTCAGCTGCATTCTTGTCTCCATGAACAAAAACGCGTTTTTGACAATAAAAGCGATCAGCAGGCAGAACAGCAGAAAAATGGCAAAGTCGTTCACGCTCTGAAAGCCCAGCAGGCGGTAGACCTGCCCCGTCAGGCCGTCCCCGTTGACGCTGTCCTGATCGAGCAGCACTGTGGCGATGGGCAGCACCAGGGCGATGCTGACCGTCTCCAAAAGGGCGCCGATGACCATCAGCACCACCAGAAGCTTCATTCTGCTTTTCTGCCTGCCGTCCAGTATGACGTTTAATTTATCCAGTATTTTTTTCATAATATTCCTGCTTTTGCTATGACCCGCAATTTCCTGTCAGGCCCGAAGCCTTCCCTCTATCTCAGCTGATAAATCACCGCGTTCAGCCCCTCCGTCACTACGGTAAGTCCCCTCTCCTGACAGAGCCGGTCAATCTGCCCGCCCGCGGCGGTACAGATATATTTGCTCTGTAATTCATCAAAGGAGGACAATACATACTCCGCGTCACAGCAGTTGATTCCAAAACCGGCGGGCAGACTGTACAAAAGCTGATAATCTGTCACCAGCCATTCGCCATCCTCAGAGCTGTCCGACAGCACCCAGATAACGTCATTTTCATAGCCGGGCACATTTTGAGTCTGAAGCGGCATGCCGGCCTCCATCTCCAGCTTTGCCCGGTCAATTTCAGCCGCCAGCTCCTCTGAACGGAAACAAAGCTGATAATCATAAGCGGTCTCCGCTTTCCAGAGATACAGATAGGCGAACACGGCAGCGCAGATGACAACAGGCAGGCACCCTCCGATTCCGGCCAGTCGGCGGATCACAGGCTTCCCGGAAGCGGCGGAGCACAGATCAGCCCTCCCCCGGCCTGCCCGGGGCTTGCCCTCCATCATGGCCAGCGCAAATATTCCCACCGCAATAAACGTCAGCAGGTGCTTGCTTCCCTCCTGCATTTTATACATCAGCATCAGGGCCATCCACATGGCGAAAAAGCATAGCGCAAGATGGCCGTACAGAATCCCTTCCTTCCAGTCCCTGCGGACAAAACAGTACACCGCGTATCCCAGCACCAGTACCATCACCACCAGAAAACCGATAAAGAACGCCCCTGTGGCCAGCCCCGACGTCAGTCCCTGATAACAGTTTCTGAAAAAATCCGCCAGGCTGTAGGTAAATTTATCCACAAATTCCTGAGAGCCCCGCACCAGTCCATGGCGGATAAAATTGGTGAGCCAGGAGGTATCAAACAGCGCCGTAAAATACTCCGCCGCCAGAAAATGGTTGATACAGATATATAAAACGCCCGTTATGCCCCCGATCCCCAGGCTCGCGACCAGGCCGGCCCATCCTTTCTTCCAGATCAAAATCAGCATGGGCAGCACCATGAAAACAATCAGATATGGGCGCATCAGCGTCATCACCGCCGAAAGCGCAAACATTGCCGCCAGCTTTCCCGTATTTTCCCTCCGGTAATAGCTGTAAGCAAAGCCAAAGAATACAATTACCATGGAAAAGCAGGTAATCTCCGGCATGGAAGACATCATATATCTGGTAAATAAGGGAAACAGGGCAAACAGGACGGCGATTTTCGCGCACTGCTTCCCGCTTGCCTTTGTCAGCCACACAAAGAGAAATACAGCCAGCGACAAAAGGAAAATATTGCAGTACACGGGAGAGAGCAGGTTCCATCCGAATATAAGCCCCCATAAAAGCCAGGGCCAGAACAGCACCGGACTCCAGGCCGCGAAGGACAATATCTGCGCATGGCTCTCATTAAAGCCAAAATACCCATAAGGATAGCCATACTTTATCATCCCCTCCACCTGTTT
>JAJQCU010000054.1 GCA_021202575.1 Lachnospiraceae bacterium | reverse complement strand
TGACAACGCAGAGCTTTTGTGACGGGCGCAAATACGCGGGTGCGGGGCACCATCTGCCTGAGATAGGAAACGCCATAGATGATTATGTGACGCCCTTCGGTTACGGCATTGTATATGATCTGACAGGCCACGGCGTGGGGCGGAAGCTTCATGAGGACCCGGCCATTCCGAATTACCGTTCCAAATCCAGGGGCATCCGGCTCAGGGCCGGCATGACGCTGGCGGTGGAGCCCATGATCACCATGGGGACAGCGGATGTGGAGTGGCTTGACGATAACTGGACGGTGGTGACGGCGGACGGCTCCTGGGCCGCCCACTATGAAAACACCATTCTGGTCACGGATCATGAGCCGGAAATTCTTTCCATGATATGATTGCCGGCGAAAAGCCAGGCGGCGCTGTGTAATGAGCGGCGGATCAATATCATAATTTGTAATAGGAAAGAATACAATCGCATTCATTCGGATATTAGGAGCTGTCGGAAAATAACCTGTGCGGGATGCATAAGTTATTGATTGACAGATCGTTAGATTTAACAGGAGGAAAGCATGTCAAAGGCTGACGTAATCGAGATAGAGGGAATTGTAGTAGAAAAGCTGCCCAATACCATGTTCCGGGTGGAGCTGGAGAACGGGCACCGGGTGCTGGCGCACATCAGCGGAAAGCTTCGCCAGAATTTCATTCGAATTCTGCCCGGTGATAAGGTTACGCTGGAGTTATCCCCATACGACCTGACAAAGGGAAGGATCATCTGGAGAGATAAGTAAAAAATCCTTTAAAACAAAGGAATTTTTTCTTGCAATTGCTTTTTGTTTGTGGTATCCTAGGAAACGGTCTTTACTGAAAAGCCCATAGGGTGGAGTATGCCCTGCGGGCGGTAATTTTCGTATGGCGGAAGTTCATGAAAGGAGGGTTTAACGATGAAGGTTAGATCATCAGTTAAGAGAATTTGCGACAAGTGCAAGATCATCAAGAGAAAAGGACAAATCAGGGTTATTTGCGAGAATCCTAAACATAAACAGAGACAGGGCTGATCACATCAGACGATTCCCTGTTTACTTGTTGGTACCGAAAATAAGATTCCCGTATACAGGAATCCGGTGAGTATCGGAAAGATCGGATTTTGTCCGGTTGGGAGCATTCCCCAACCAATTAGTAACAGTGTGTATCTGCGGGCCGTGCCATAGAAAGGCGCGGACGGCGCAGATGCGTAAGCCCCGGGGGCGGGGCACAGAAGCGAAATATGGCTGAAATGGAGGAGAAACGTAAATGGCTCGTATCGCAGGTGTTGATTTACCCAGAGAGAAGCGCGTAGAGATTGGCCTGACCTATATCTACGGCATCGGCAGAACAAGCTCCAACAAGATCCTGGCGGAGGCAGGCGTCAACCCTGACACCCGCGTCAGAGATCTGACAGATGATGAGATCAAGAAGATCAGTGAAGTGATCGATAAATCCTACATGGTGGAGGGCGATCTGAGGAGAGAGGTTGCCTTAAACATCAAGAGGCTGCAGGAGATCGGCTGCTACAGGGGTATCCGCCATCGTAAGGGTCTGCCGGTCCGCGGTCAGAATACAAAGACCAACGCGAGAACCAGAAAAGGCAAGAAGAAGACCGTTGCGGGCAAGAAGAAGTAACACAGTTCATCAAAGGAAAGAAAGTAGGTTAGTTTAAAATGGCTAAAAAAGTTACCAAAAAAGTGACAAAAAAGCGCGTTAAGAAAAACGTTGAACACGGACAGGCACATATCCAGGCATCCTTCAACAACACCATCGTGACGTTGACAGATGCGCAGGGCAATGCCTTAAGCTGGGCTTCCGCCGGCGGTCTGGGATTTAGAGGTTCAAGGAAATCTACTCCTTATGCTGCACAGACGGCTGCTGAGACAGCTACCAAGGCTGCCATGGTGCATGGATTAAAGACAGTAGATGTTTTTGTGAAGGGTCCGGGTTCCGGACGCGAGGCTGCAATCCGCGCACTGAATACAGCAGGGCTGGAGGTTACCAGCATTACTGATGTTACACCGGTGCCGCACAACGGCTGCCGCCCGCCGAAGCGCAGGCGTGTATAATCTCTCAGCGGCACAGTGATCGCTGTATCCGCACATGGGAGAGTTGGACGAAGACGCGGCAGATTAAGCCGCGCTGTAAACAATAATCTGAAAGGAAAATAATAAAATGGCAGTAGACAGAACTCCGGTTTTGAAGAAATGCCGCTCGCTTGGGATTGAGCCCAGCGTGCTTGGCTATGACAAGAAATCCAAGAGAAACTTTGCGAGAGCGGGCAAGAAGGTAAGTGAGTACGGCACCCAGATGAGAGAGAAGCAGAAGGCGAAATTCATCTATGGTGTCCTTGAGAAGCCCTTCCGCAATTATTATGAGAAGGCTGACAGAATGAAGGGCATGACCGGTGAAAACCTGATGATCATGCTGGAGAGCCGTCTGGACAATGTGGTGTTCCGGATGAACTTTGCGCGTACCCGCCGCGAGGCGAGACAGATCGTTGACCACAAGCATGTGCTGGTAAACGGCAAATGTGTGAATATTCCCTCCTACCGTGTCAAGGCCGGCGATGTGATTGAGATCAGGGAGAAATCCAAATCTCTGACCAGATATAAGGAAATCCTCGAGGTGACCGGCGGCAGGCTGACCCCGGAGTGGATGGATGTAGATATTGATTCCTTAAAGGGTACTGTGAAAGCGCTTCCTACCAGAGAACAGATTGATGTACCGGTAAACGAGATGCTGATCGTCGAGTTGTATTCCAAGTAATTGCCAGTTTAATGTCACTATTCACAGCCGCTTCTCCCACATGCGCAAAAGCGTCCAGCAAGCTGTCCGGCGCGGCAAAAAGCGCCGCTCATCTTTTTGCTTATGTGGGTGAAGTGACTGATTCTCAGTCTCCTTGAAAATATAATCAGCCCTTTACAAGCACACTACGCTTGACAGGTCTGTTTATATTTTCAAGTCGTCTGTGAATAGTAACATTTGTGCATCAAAGAGTTCAAAAAGGAGGACATACAGTGTTTGATTTTGAGAGACCAAATATTGAGGTAGCAGAAATCTCTGAAGACAAAAAGTACGGGAGATTCGTTGTAGAACCACTGGAAAGAGGGTATGGAATTACTCTGGGCAACTCCTTAAGAAGAATTATGCTTTCATCTTTACCTGGCGCGGCAGTGACGCACATTAAGATTGAGGGCGTTCAGCACGAAGTCAGCTCCATCCCCGGCGTCAAGGAGGATGTGACAGAGATCATCATGAACATTAAGAGCCTCGCGATCAAGAATTACAGCGAGACTTCTGAGGCCAAGACTGCGATTATCGATTACACCGGCGAAGGTGTTGTAAAAGCATCGGATA
This sequence comes from Lachnospiraceae bacterium, assembly GCA_021202575.1. Taxonomy (GTDB): domain Bacteria; phylum Bacillota; class Clostridia; order Lachnospirales; family Lachnospiraceae; genus RGIG6307. Next base: position 4,654 of record JAJQCU010000054.1, on the reverse strand, counting down.
TTCAGGTGGATCAGGATATTGAGATTATGAACCCTGATCAGACCATCGCGACTCTGAGCGGCAAGGACACCAAGCTGTTCATGGAGTTGACCATCAATAAGGGAAGAGGCTATGTCAGCGCGGAGAAAAATAAGAGTGAAGACCTGCCGATCGGCGTATTGGCCATTGACTCTATTTATACTCCTGTGGAGCGTGTGAATGTGACGGTGGAGAATACCCGTGTCGGCCAGCAGACAGACTACGACAAGCTGACGCTGGATGTCAACACCAACGGCACACTGGTACCTGATGAGGCCGTCAGCCTCGCCGCAAAGGTGCTGAGCGAGCATCTGAGTCTTTTCATAGACCTTTCCGAGAACGCGAAGACCGCGGAAGTAATGGTTGAAAAAGAGGACAGTGAGAGCGAGAAGCTGCTGGAGATGAGCATCGATGAGCTGGAGCTGTCAGTGCGTTCCTACAATTGCCTGAAGCGCGCGGGTATCAACACTGTCCAGGAGCTGATTAATAAGACTCCTGAGGATATGATGAAGGTTCGCAACCTGGGCCGCAAGTCGCTGGAAGAGGTACAGGCGAAGATCAAGGAGCTTGGCCTTCAGTTCAGCGATTCTGAAGAGTAACAGAATAATTTCAAGAGATGATACGCCTGCCGGGTAAGTCCGAAGAGCGCCGCGGGTGATTTCATAATTGAGTAAAAATACACCCTTCCAGTAAGGCCATCGGCGTGGAGGGATGGAGCTTGAGTGAAGGAGGCAGTACATGTCCGTATACAGAAAGTTAGGAAGAACATCCTCACAGAGAAAAGCTCTGCTGAGAAATCAGGTGACCGCGGTGATCGCCAACGGCAAGATCGTTACCACGGAGGCGAAGGCCAAGGAAGTAGCGAAAATCGTTGACGGCCTGATCGCGTTGGCTGTAAAGGAAAAGGACAATTATGAGACCGTAACTGTGGCCGCGAAGGTTCCGGAGAGGGACAAGGACGGCAAGCGTGTGAAGGAGGTTGTGGACGGCAAAAAGGTGACAAAGTACACCACCGTTGACAAGGAGATCAAAAAGGACCTTCCCTCCAGAATGGTAGCCAGGCGCAAGATGCTCAGGGTTTTAAATCCTGTGACCATTGTCCCCGAGTCCAATAAGGGCAAAAAGAGGAATACCAAAAAGCTGGATCTTCCCGCAAAGCTGTTTGACGAGTACGGACCCAAATACGCCAATCGTCAGGGCGGCTATACCAGAATTGTCAAGATCGGCACCCGTAAGGGCGACGGCGCCATGGAAGTTCTGTTAGAGCTTGTATAAGTCAGAAAATATGAATGAGAGGAGCCGGGAGGTCTGGTTCCTCTTTCTTTTTACCGTACAACCATCGGCCGCTCATTATAAAAGGTATATGGCATGAAATTAAAGCAGCACTTACAAAACATTATAAGGACAGAAGGCCTGCAGTACGATTACGTGGTGCGGGACGAGGACGGCAACGAGGCCGGTTATTATCGGGCTCTGGACAACGTGGAGCTGGATGTAAAGCAGGGAGATTTTGTGGCGATTCTGGGGCATAACGGATCCGGAAAATCCACCCTGGCCAAGCACATCAACGGGATTCTTTTCCCTACCGGCGGCACAGTCTGGGTGGATGGCCTGGATACATCCAGAGAGGAAAATCTCTGGGAGGTTCGCCAGCGCGCCGGAATGGTATTTCAGAATCCTGACAATCAGATCATCAGCCAGGTGGTGGAGGAGGACGTGGGCTTTGGCCCGGAGAATCTGGGAGTTCCCACGGAGCAGATCTGGGAGAGAGTGGAGGAGAGCCTGCGTGTAGTAGGCATGTATGAATACCGGAAGTATTCCCCCAATAAGCTGTCCGGGGGACAGAAGCAGCGGGTTTCCATTGCGGGCGTCCTGGCCATGCACCCCAAATGTATCGTGCTGGATGAGCCCACAGCCATGCTGGACCCCAGTGGGCGCAAGGAAGTGATTCGGGCGGTGAAAGCTTTGAATCAGGTGGAGGGGATTACGATCCTGCTTATCACCCACTATATGGAAGAGACGGTGGACGCGGACAGAATCTTTGTGATGGATCAGGGACATATGGCCCTTCAGGGAACGCCCAGGGAGGTCTTTTCCAGAGTGGAGGAGTTGAAAGGGCTTCACATGACTCTGCCTCAGGCGACCTTACTGGCGGACGAGCTGAAAAAGCGCGGTGTTGCGCTCCCTGACGGCATTCTGACGATAGAGGAGCTTCTGGCGGAACTGAAAAAGCTGATGAATACGCGGACAGCGGCCATTTGAGCGGCGGATTCATTCGCCGCGGAGAGATATGTGGTTATGTTAAAGCTTGAGCATGTAAATTATGAGTATGGACAGGGAACCGAGCTGGCGGTCCATGCCCTGAAGGATATCAATCTGGAAATACGCGACGGGGAATTTATTGGACTGATCGGCCATACCGGCTCCGGGAAGTCCACTCTGGTTCAGCATATGAACGGCCTGATCAGGGCCACGTCAGGCACGATATATCTTGACGGAGAAAATATCTACGCGGACGGATTTTCCATGAAAGAGCTGCGCCGGAGGGTGGGGCTTGTTTTCCAGTATCCGGAGCACCAGCTTTTCGAGGTGGATGTGCTCAGCGACGTCTGCTTTGGCCCGAAGAATATGGGCCTGTCCGCGGAGGAGGCCGAAAAGGAAGCGAAGGAAGCGCTGACTCTGGTGGGGCTGGGGGAGGAGTATTATAAGCGGTCTCCCTTTGAGCTTTCCGGTGGACAGAAAAGGCGGGCGGCGATTGCCGGGGTTCTGGCCATGAAGCCGGGGGTTCTGATCCTGGATGAACCCACCGCCGGGCTGGACCCCCAGGGAAGAGAGGAAATCTTAAATCTGGTGGCGTCGCTGCGGGAAAAGACAGGGATGACGGTGGTGCTGATTTCCCACAGCATGGAGGACGTGGCCCAATATGTGAGCCGGATTGTGGTGATGAATCAGGGACAGATTGTCTATGACGGAAAGCCGCAGGAGGTCTTTGGACATTACGAGGAGCTGGAGAAGATCGGGCTGGCCGCGCCTCAGGTGACCTACGCTCTTTACGGATTGAAAAAGATGGGCCTGGATGTGGACACAGACATCATTACTCTGGAAGCGGCGGCGGATAATATCGCGGCGGCGCTCGGGAAATATGAGGCGGTTTCCGGAGAAGCAGGGATGAACGGTGAGAGTACAATGCCCGAAAAAATCATGCGGAAAAAGGACGGCATGACAGGGAAAGAGAACGAATCAAAGGACGGCGGCACAATGACAGGAAAGGACAGATTATGATTCGGGATATTACACTGGGGCAATATTACCAGACAGATTCCGTGATCCATCGGCTGGATCCCAGAGTGAAGCTGGCAGGCACGGTCCTTTTTCTGGTGGATTTATTTCTGATAAATAATGTATGGGGATATCTGATCGCGACGCTGGCTCTGGCGGAGGTCATTCATCTGTCGAGGGTTCCCTTTAGATATATTATAAGGGGGTTGAAATCAATTATTCTTCTGCTGATGATCACTGTGATTTTCAACCTGTTTCTGACGGATGGAAACATTATTTTTCAAATCGGGTTTATCAAGGTGACATGGGAGGGATTAAGGACAGCGGTTTTCATGGGGTGGCGCCTGGTGATGCTGATCATCGGGACCTCAATGATGACCTTTACCACCACGCCCAATCAGCTGACGGATGGGATGGAGAAAGGGCTCAGGCCGCTGAAATATCTGAAGGTTCCGGTGCATGAGGTGGCCATGATGATGTCCATCGCGCTGCGGTTTATTCCGATTTTACTGGAAGAAACGGACAAGATCATGAAAGCGCAGCAGGCCAGGGGCGCGGATTTTGAGGGCGGCAATCTGCTGGATAAGGCGAAGGCTCTGGTTCCGCTGCTGGTGCCCTTATTCATCTCGGCTTTCCGGCGGGCAAATGACCTGGCGCTGGCCATGGAGGCCCGCTGCTACAGAGGCGGCGAGGGACGGACCAAAATGAACCCATTGATTTACAACCGCACGGACAAGACGGCATACCTGTTGATTTTTGCCTTTATGGCGGTGGATATTTTTATAGGAAGATTCTTCTGATTCCAGGCTGTGAATCGTAACGCTTCCGGATACAAAGGCAGAGGCGTAGCTTTGACGACTGTGAGGAGCTTTATGGAAGGGGAAAAGAAAAGAGTGCTGCTGCGGGTAGCCTACGACGGCACCGCCTATCATGGCTGGCAGAGACAACAAAACGGCGTCACCATACAGGAGACTCTTGAGGAAGCTCTGACCGGGCTTTTGCGTGAAAAAATCACTGTGACAGGAGCCAGCAGGACGGATGCTGGAGTTCACGCTCTGTGCAACATCGCGGTTTTTGATACCTGTGCGAGAATTCCTGCACAGAAAATATGTTACGCTCTAAATCAGAGACTGCCGGAGGATATCCGCATCACGGAGTCCCGGGAGACAGCCCTGGATTTTGACCTGAAAAAATGCCGCACTCAAAAAACCTACGAATATAAAATTATCAACGCGGCCTTTCCTGATCCGACGAGGAGACTGTACAGCCATTTTACTTATTTCCCCTGTGATGTGGAACGGATGAATATGGCGGCGGGTTACCTGATCGGGGAGCATGATTTTAAGTCCTTCTGCAC
>JAJQCU010000112.1:6630-8032 GCA_021202575.1 Lachnospiraceae bacterium | reverse complement strand
GCTTTGACGGGGCAGGACGGCGCCGTTGGCTACAAAGGCGCAGCGCCCCAGTTTAGGCCGCTGCTCTCTCACAGCCTGCTGATCCTCGCAAAGCTCAATGGCCGCTTTCAGCTTATTCTGATCAATCCGCCGGTAAAAAAGACTGTTCCTGACGCAGCCCGGCAAAATGTCATAGAGCATTTTTTCCAGCTCTCTGGCGTCGATGGTGCGGCCATGGGCGGGGAAACCGGCCTCAAAACGAAGGGTCACACCGCCGGCCTGTGCCTGTGCCAGGCCCGCGCCCGTTCCTGCGGCCCTTGCCTGTGCCAGACCCGCGCCCTGTCCCCCGCTGCTCGATGACGCCGCGCCCACATTCCCGCTCTGCACCCTGCACGCCGTCCGCTCCAGCACCTCCTGCCCGCAGCGGGAAACCGCTAAAAGCCCGCTCTTGCCGGAGCCGCCCGCCTGCATGCTGCCCCGGGAGAGCTGCGCCCCAAACAGCCGGGTCAGGTGATCCTGCAGCGTGATTCTTTTCGCGTAGGTGTCATAATATTCCGCCGGGAAACCGGCTCTTTTCCCTGAAATAAGAACCGACAGCCGGGAGGGCGCCGCAAAGGGATCCCCCTGCACATGGTCAATGGAAAGCACATACTCCCCAAAATCGTACTGTCCCTTCAGATCCTTGTAGGCCGGGTAGCCCCTGTGATCGATGGAACGCAGCCTGGTTCTCAAATCTTCTGATGTTTTCATCTTACTCTCTCCTCGTCTATTATTCTAAAGCTTTCTATCCTGCGTCAAATGCAAGGTTAATTCTTAGGAACTGTCGCGAAATAATATGCCTGTCCTGCACCGGCTAATGCGCGAATTGCAGCCTCTAAAAGCCTCGCCTTAACCCCGGATTGACCTGAATCCTCTCCGCCCGAAGCCGACTTTAGAATAGTTTTACTTTTTTTTAATGCGCGTGCCTATTGTATCACAAAAAAGAAAGTGCTACAATGACTTCCGAATGAATCCGAGCTTTTAAGGTTTTCTTAAATCTTTTGCTAAAAATGAAACCCTTCGATCCATTGACGGACACCACAGATAAGAGAAGTACATGCATGAAAAATAATAATCAAACTGACAATACCGAAACAAACAGAGTCCTGCTGGGTGTGGACGTGGGCTCCACCACCACCAAAATCGTGGTCATGGAGGCGGACACCCACCGCGTTGTATATTCCAACTACCAGCGCCATCACGCCCGTCAGGCCAGGAGCGTCTATCAGGAGCTGCGCAGGCTGGCTCTCCAGTCCGCCAATACGGAGGTCAGGCTGGTGCTGACCGGCTCCGGCGCCAAGCCCCTGGCTGAAGCCCTGGGCGTCTCCTACATCCAGGAGGTGGTGGCCAACGCCATCGCCCTGAGGGATCAGTACGAAAATGT
>JAJQCU010000112.1:5348-6620 GCA_021202575.1 Lachnospiraceae bacterium | reverse complement strand
GGACGCCAAGATCATCTTTTTCAGACATGATGCGGAAACCGACAATCTGGAAGTAGCCGACATGCGAATGAACGGCGCCTGCGCCGGCGGCACGGGAGCCTTCATCGATGAGGTTGCTTCTATTTTGAATGTGAGCGTGGAGGATTTCAACTCTCTGGCCGCCCAGGGAAGCTGCGTGTACGACATTTCCGGCCGCTGCGGCGTGTACGCCAAGACCGACATTCAGCCTCTGCTCAATCAGGGCGTCTCCAGATCCGACCTGGCTCTCTCCTCCTTCCACGCCATCGCCAAGCAGACCATCGGCGGCCTGGCCCAGGGACTGGATTTCAAGGCTCCCGTGGCCTTTGAGGGCGGGCCTCTGACCTTCAACCCCGTGCTGGTGCGGGTGTTCGCCGAGCGCCTGAATTTAAAAGAAGACGAAATTCTGCTGCCGGACCATCCGGAGTTGATTATCGCCCGGGGCGCCGCCCTCTCTTTGGAGAGCCTGTGCGCCGACAGCAAACCCGTCATGCTCAGCCACCTTCTGGAAAAGCTCTCCGAGCTGGAAAAAAACGGCGTGGACGCGTCCTCTAAGGAAAAGCCCTTCTTTGCTTCCGCGGACGACCTGAAGCGTTTTAAGGAAAGGCACGCTCTCCCCATCTGGGAGCCCTATACGCCAAAAGCTGGTGAGACTGTCCGCGCTTATCTGGGCATCGATTCCGGCTCTACCACCACCAAATTCGCCCTGCTGGACGAGGAGGAAAATCTCCTCGATTCCTTTTACGCTCCCAACGAAGGGGAGCCTCTTATGGTGGCCAGAAACGCGCTGATCGCCCTGCGGGACCGCTACCGGAAGGCCGGCGCCAGACTGGATATCCTGAGCGTGGCCACCACCGGCTACGGCGAGCAGCTTTTTCACCGTGCCTTTTCCACGGAATGCCACTCCGTGGAAACCGTAGCCCACGCCAAAGCCGCCACCAGATACGTGCCGGACGCCACCTTTATTCTGGATATCGGCGGCCAGGACATGAAGGCCATCTGGCTGGACAACGGCATTGTCACCAACATTGTGGTGAATGAGGCCTGCTCCTCCGGCTGCGGCTCCTTTCTGGAGAATTTTTCCCATTCCTTACATATTCCGGTGGAAAATATTGCCTCAGAGGCCTTTTCCTCGGACAATCCCGCCTCCCTGGGGAGCCGCTGCACCGTCTTTATGAACAGCAGCATCATCACCGAGCAGCGGGACGGCAAAAAGCCGGCGGACATCATGGCCGGCCTGTGCCGCTCCATCAT
>JAJQCU010000112.1:1261-5338 GCA_021202575.1 Lachnospiraceae bacterium | reverse complement strand
ATCCAGAACGTATTCACCAAGGTCATCCGCATGTCCAACCTGACCAGCCTGGGCGACAAAATCGTGGTCCAGGGCGGAACCTTCTCAAACGACGCGGTCCTGCGCGCCATGGAGGAATATATCGGCAAAGAAGTGATCCGCGCCCCCTACCCGGGGCTCATGGGCGCCATCGGTGCCGCCCTGATCGCCAAAGAGAAGGGCTGTGAGGAGCGCACCTTTATCGGGCTGGACGCACTGGATGATTTCACCTATACCCAGCAGTCCAACTCCCCCTGCCCCTTCTGCGGAAATCACTGCAGACGCACCATCGTCTCCTTCTCCAACGGCTCCTCCTGGGTTACCAACAACCGCTGCGAGCGGGGAGAAATTCTGGGCGACCCCAAAGATGAAAGAGTGCGGGAGCAATTAAAAGAAAAAAATCAGCAAAAGGCGAAGGTGGCGAATCTCTACGAGCTGCGCCAGAAGCTTCTTTTCCGGGAATATCCCTATCCCGAGCCTGCCGAAAAGAGAAACCTCACCATCGGCATCCCCCGGGTGCTGTCCTTCTGGGACACTATGCCCTTCTGGACTACCTTCTTTAAGGCTCTGGGATTTGGCGTATGCCTGTCGGCTTTCAGCACCCGCAAAATGTATGAGAACGGCCTGTCCGCCGTCACCTCGGACACCGAGTGCTTCCCCGCCAAGCTGGTGCACGGCCATGTGCGGGATCTGGTCAGTAAAAAGGTGGACCGTATTTTCATGCCCTCCATCACCACTGTACCCAGTGAAAACACGGAAAAGACCAGCGAATCCATGTGCGGTCTGGTCAAGGGCTTCCCCATCGTCATGCGCAATTCCGACAACCCGGAGGAAAAATGGGGCGTTCCCTTTGATTCGCCGCTTTTCCACTGGTTTAACGACAAGGATCGGGAAAATCAGCTGTCACAGTGGATACAGGAGACCTTTCAGATCGCGCCGGAGCAGACAAAGGCCGCTATCGCCGCGGGCGACGCCGCGCAGGACAGCTTCCGAAGCGAGCTGGTAAACGCCGGGCAGAAGGTGCTCGACGAGGTGCGTGCAAACGGAACCTACGCCGTGGTGCTGGCCTCCCGCCCCTACCAGAACGACGCTCTGGTCAACCACGATCTGCCGTCCATGTTCACCCGCAGAGGAATCCCGGTGCTGACCGCCGATTCCCTGCCCCATATCAATGAGGTAAATTTAAAGAGAAGCAAGCTGGATATTGTCAATAACTACCATACCCGGATGCTCTCCTCCGCCATCCTGGCCGCGTCAGATCCCAATCTGGAGTATGTGCAGCTGGTCAGCTTCGGCTGCGGCCACGACGCCTACCTGACCGATGAGATTATCCGCCTGATGAAGGAAATCTCCGGCAAGACGCCGCTGATTCTGAAACTGGACGAGAGCGATATCCAGGGGCCGTTGCAGATCCGGGTGCGCTCCTTTGTGGAGACTCTGGAAATGCGCCGCCGCGATTTGGGCAGGCTGAAAACCCATGAGCTGCCCGACCCCTACGAGGTGAAATTTACAAAAGAAGATAAAAAAGAAAAAATCGTCCTGGTGCCCAACACCTCCCACGCCTTCAGCCGCCTGATGGCCGCCGCCTTTAAACGTCAGGGCGTCCACGCCGTCGCCATGGATGTGGGACGGGAGGAGGCCATCCGTCTGGGCAAGCAGTATGTCCACAACGATATCTGCTTCCCCGCCCAGATCGTCATCGGGGAAGCGCTGGAGGCTCTGAACAGCGGACGTTACGACAACCACAACGTGGCCATCGCCATGGCCAAATATGTGGGCTGTTGCCGACTAACCCATTATGGGGAGCTGCTGCGAAAGGCTCTGGATGATGCCGGTTACGATTACGTGCCGATCCTGACCAACGACGATAAGAACAGCCACAATATGCATCCGGGCTACCGGATGAGCCTGGCGGCGGAAGCGGAAATCGCCATCGGCCTGCCCATGATCGACGCCCTGGAGGAGCTTCTGCGCAAAATCCGCCCCTACGAGCTGACCGCCGGAAGCGCCGACGCCGCCTTTGAACAGGCCATGGACGCGCTCATCACCGGACTGGAGCAGGGCAGCATTCCCGGAGAAATCAACGGCTTTAAAAAGGCTGTCCAGATTATGAACCAGGTGCCCTATGACCGCACGAATTTAAAGCCGACAGTGCTGATTGTGGGCGAATATCTTCTGAATTTCCATCCCGGCGCCAATCACGAAATTGAACGGTATCTGGAGAAAAACGGCCTGGAAATCATTGAGGCCCGCATGACCGACGTCATTCGCAAGACCTATTTTTACAAGGATGAGCAGGTGAAGGAGTATCATGTACATAAGCCAACCCAGGAGAAAGCCTTTAACCGCCTGACAAACACCATATTTGAGTACGCTCACAATGTGACAGACAAAATTGCTTCCGCGCCCCCGTTGTATAAACCAGCCACCCGTCTTCCTGAGATTGCGCACGCCAGCGAACCGGTGATCAAAAGAACCTATGACTCCGGCGAGGGTATCATCATCCCGGGAGAAATCCTGCATCACGCAAAGGAAGGCTGCAAGGCCTTCATCATCCTGCAGCCCTTCGGCTGTCTGCCCAACCATGTGGTAGGCCGTGGCGTTGTCAAGAAATTAAAGGAAATGTATCAGGACGCGCAGATTCTGTGCCTGGACTATGACCCGGACGTCAGCTTCGCCAATATCGAGAACCGGCTGCAGATGCTGATTATGAATCTGAAGGAGCGCCAGTCCGGCGCCGCGAATACAGTCAGGAGACGGAAGGAGACGGAAGAGCCCGCGCCAAAGCCCCTGAAAAGGGCTCACGCGCACAATCCGGCGGTGTAACGCGCTTCCGGAGGTAATCTTTACAAAGAGAGCCGGAACTATTCATACCAATAGTTCCGGCTCTTCCATGTTCTGCCCTGATCCAAAACATTCTTCAGAAAAACAGCGTTCCTTCTGCGCTTCATCTGTGAGGTGTCGGCTTTCACTGTCCCGCGCACTCCTCCGGCTGTTGCTTCTCACTCAAAAATATCCAGATCCTGCCCGTTTACGACCTCTCCGTCGTAACCGGCGTCCTTTATCTCCTGTAAAATCGCCTCGCACCGCCAGGCCATCTCCGCGTCCAGATTCTTTGTGTTATCCTGTATCTCCATATGATAGATGCGATGATAGGTCACCAGAAGCTTCGGCTGCGCCTTCTTCGCTATTCCGGCCAGGTCTACGCTCAGGGTGTGCACCTCGCGGTGGTACTTCTGCCACTTCGGCTCCCGGGCGGAAATTCCACCCGTGTACTCCACCTCATGCAGCAGAATGTCGCAATTTTTTGCTTTCTCCGCCACAATTTCCAGGGGCGCCGTATCCCCGCTGATCACAATCACCTTATCCGCGGTGGTAAATTTGTAGCCATAGCTTAAAAGTGTACCATGACTCACCGGGAAAGCCTCTACCGTCACCTTATCATCCCGGTAGACCACGCCCGGCTCAATCTCCGTCACCCGCACCTGATACCCCACCTCATTGGCCCGCTCAAAGCCATGAAGCCGAAAATCAATATCCACCTCATAGGCGGCCAGAACGTGATCGGTCATATGCTGTATGCCCCGAGGCCCGAATACCTTAAGAGGCTCCTTCCTCTCCAGCACCCAGGGGGTAAAAATCAGATCCGGATACCCGGCGGTATGATCCGTGTGCAGATGGGTGCAAAACGCCACCGTCAGCCGGTCCGGCCGCAGGGCGTCAATTCCCTCATGGTAGGCCTTCGCCGCCTGCCGGACTACTCCTGGGCCAAAATCCACCAGATAAGCCTGATCGTCCACCACCACGGCGGAGGCGGGGCCGCTGGCATTGGGACAGGCATTCGGAGTGCCTGTCCCCAGTAATACTAATTTCGTTGCCATTCCTTTCTCCCCGGCACAGTCACTTTTTTCTCTCCATGACCACTGCCTGCTTTTGGCATGACCATCGTTTTCTTTCCTCTATGGCCATTGCCCGCATTCAACGCATTGCCTTACTCATCCACATGCTTGATGGAAATGCCCGTAAAGCCGTAGAAAATACTGAAAATCGGCGTCAGAT
>JAJQCU010000112.1:0-1251 GCA_021202575.1 Lachnospiraceae bacterium | reverse complement strand
TAAAAACAGATAGGGGAAGATAGCCGCCGAGGCAACTCCCAGCGTACCCGTCATGTATACACAGTACCCGTGCCAGGGAATCATGGGACCCGCCAGCGTGCCGGAATCCTCCAGCGATCTGGAAAGTATCTCCGGCGCCACCTTGCGCTCCTTGAAAATCGGCGCCATCAGACGGCCGGTCAGCACATGAGCCATAGGCTGGGAGCAGCTGATAATACTGGTCACATAGCCTACCAGAAGAGTCGCTACAATCATGGAGCCATCGCTCTTGATATGTCCTACAATGGCGTGCAGAAGGTTGTCCAGCACACCCAGCTTGTCCAGCATGCCGCCCATGCCGACAGCGAAACTGATAATGGCCACATACTGAAGCATGCTGTTCATGCCGCCCCTGTTCAGGATGGTCTGCAGGATTCCCACCTCAATGCCGGTGGAGTAGCCGTTGTAAGCCACCTTGATAATGCTGGCCAGGCCGATGCCCTGATAGAAGAAGGAAACCAGACCCGCCGCGAAGCTGGAAAGCCCCAGCGCCGCCACCGCGTTCACCTTCAATAACAGCAGGATAATCAGTAAAATCGCGGGAAGCAGTGTCACGATCCCTAAATGAAATTCCCCGTTCAGCGCATCAATATATGCAGTCAGGTCTCCCGCGGCATAACCGCCGCTGGTCTGCTGGATGCCAAGGATGGTAAAGATTACAAGGCTGACTAAAAAGGCGGGAACGGTGGTCCAGAGCATGGACTTCACATGATCTCCCAGCTTGGAGCCCGCAACAGCCGGTGCCAGATTGGTGGTGTCGGACAGAGGGCTTAATTTATCACCGAACATGGCGCCGCAGATCACCGCGCCCGCCACCATACCGGGGTTAATACCCATGGCGTTGCCGATAGCCATCATGGCCACACCGGCGCTTCCCACGGAGCCATAGGACGTGCCCGTCACCAGGCTTAAGACCGCGCAGAAAATCAATGCCAGCGGCAAAAGCCAGGTGGGATTGATCAATTGCAGTCCTCCCACAATGATCGTAGCAATGGTGCCGCTCTGCAGCCAGGTGCCGATCATCACGCCGATGGACATCAAAAGGATCAGCGTGGGAACCACCACACGCACCGCGTCATAGGCGCCGCCGATGATCTTTCCATAATCAATCCGCAGCACCAGACAGAACAGATAAATGATGATCCAGCTGAAAAACAGGCCGATCATCGGACCGCCGGTCTTTAAACGGATGCAGCCCGCCACCGCGCCGAG
>JAJQCU010000404.1 GCA_021202575.1 Lachnospiraceae bacterium | reverse complement strand
GATCAGGGGCTGAAGCTGACGCACCGCATCGAGGAATATATGAAGGCCCATGGCGGAGAGGTCAGCGTGGTACTTACCAAGTGGGATTTTGAGAAGGAGGAATGGGTCAGGCCGGAGCAGATTACGGAGGACTCCCAGTGCATCCTGGTGATCGGCGGGGACGGCACCATGCTGCAGGCCGCCCGCAACAGCTACGGCATGGGGATTCCGCTGCTTGGGATTAACCGGGGAACGCTGGGCTTCATGACGGAGGTGGACAGCGACCATCTGGAGGACAGTCTGGAACAGCTCATCACGGGGGACTACTCTGTGGAGGAGAGGATGATGCTGGAGGGTGAGATCGAGCGCAGAAGCGGGGAAATCATCACCAGTGTGGCCTTAAACGATATTGTCATCAACCGGGCGGGCTCCCTGCAGACGGTGCGCTTTGATATCTGGCTCAATCATCAGCTGCTGCGGCGCTATAACGCGGACGGCTGCATCATTTCCACGCCCACCGGCTCCACCGCCTACAATCTTTCCGCCGGCGGCCCGGTTATCGAGCCCACGGCCAAAGCCATGTGCATGACCAATATCTGTCCCCACAATCTGTTTAACCGGGGCGTGGTCATGTCCGGTAAGCAGCTGATCACGCTGGTGATTCCCGGGGACAGGCAGGGCAGGGACCAGCCCGTGGAGGTGGCCTTTGACGGAACCTTCAAGGTGCGTCTGCATACCGGGGACAGCATCGATATCACTGAGGCGAAGTCCACTACCCGTATCATCCGGCTGGAGCCCACCAGCTTTATGGAGACTTTACATAAAAAGATGGGCAGTGTTTAAGATGGAGAAACCGATGAAGAAAAACAGGCTGGATGAAATTATGACGCTGGTGCAGCAGCGGGATATTGAGACCCAGGAGGAGTTGACCGCCCTGCTCAATCAGGCGGGGTTTCCGGTGACCCAGGCCACGGTCAGCCGGGATATCAGAAAGCTGGGGCTGGTGAAACGGCCCGTCGGCAGGGGCAGGTCCAGATATATGCTTCCCTCCGGGGAGGACAATCTTCCCAGTCGGCAGCTGGAGATTCTGCGGGCCAGCGTGCTTTCCATGGAACCGGCTATGAATCTGCTGGTGGTGAAGACCTCCTCCGGGATGGCCATGGCCGCGGCGGCGGCGCTGGACGCTTTGGCTTTTCCGGAAATTGTGGGTGAGGTTGCCGGGGATGATACCATTCTGGTGGCCGCCAAGTCGCCGGAGGATGTGGAGAAGCTTCGCTCAAAGCTGGAAAAGCTGCTGAAATGAGGAGAGGAAAGAATGCTTAGCAATCTTCATGTAAAAAATCTGGCGCTGATCGAGGAATGCGATATGAACCTGCGGCCCGGCCTGAACATCCTGACCGGAGAGACGGGAGCGGGCAAATCCATTCTGATGGGCAGCGTGAATCTGGCTCTGGGCGGCAAGGCGGACCGGGAGATGATCCGCCGCGGCTGCGATTACGCCCTGGTGGAGCTGGTGTTTGAGAATCTGGGGCAGGAGGTCTATGACAGGCTTGAGGAGCTGGGATTTTCCGTGGATGAGGATGTGGTGATTTTACAGAGGAAGCTTCAGGCCAGCCGCTCCACCATCCGGATCAACGGGGAGCAGGCCACAGCCAGACAGGCGAAGGAGCTGGCGGAGCTTCTGATCGATATTCACGGGCAGCATGAGCATCAGTCCCTCTTAAAGCCCGCGAAACAGCTGGAGATTCTGGATTCCTACGCTGGGGCGGAGCAGAAGGAGAATCTGGAGCGGCTGAAGGGCCATTATGAGGAGTACCGCCAGGCGAAGACAAGGCTGGAGGAGGAGAATCTGGATGAGAGCGCCCAGAAACGGGAGCGGGATCTTTTAAATTATGAGATCAGTGAAATCCGGTCAGCTTCCCTTTCCGCGGGGGAGGACGACGCCCTGGAGGAGCGCTTTTTAAAGCTGCAGCACGCGAGGAAGATTATCGAGGCGCTGAGAAGCTGCGTTGGATATACGGACTATGACGAGGGGGCGGGAGCCCTCATCAGCCGGGCTCTGGGAGAATTAAAGCAGGTCGCGGAGTACGACAGAGAGCTTCAGGATATGGATAGCTCCCTGATCGATATTGACAATCTGCTCTCCGATTTTACCAGGACAGCGGAAAGATACGCTGACAGCCTGGACTTTGAAGAGGAGAGCTTTTATGAGGTTTCCAGCCGCCTGACGGAAATTAACCGCCTGAAGAATAAATATGGCGGAAGTATTCAGTCGGTGCTGGACGAGTGTGCCGCGAGGGAAGAGAGAATTCAGGAGCTGGATCATTTTGAGGAGCATATGGCGCAGCTTCGACGAAAGGAGCGGCAGGCTCATGAAAGGGTGCTTGAGGACTGCGCGGCGGTCAGCGCCCTGAGAGAGAAATGCGCGCCGCTTCTGGCGGAAACTCTGAGAGAGGCGCTGTCAGAGCTGAATTTTCTGGATGTGCAGTTTGCCATTGCCTTAAAGCCGAAGGAGCAGCCCGGGGAAAAGGGCATGGAGGAGGCGGAATTCCTCGTTTCCCTTAATCCCGGCGAGCCCTTAAAGCCCATGGCCGGCGTGGCCAGCGGCGGCGAGCTTTCCCGCATTATGCTGGCCATTAAGACAGTGCTGGCGGACCAGGACAGAATTGACACGCTGATTTTTGATGAAATCGACGCCGGGATCAGCGGCAACACCGCCTGGCGGGGGGCGGAGCAGCTGGGACGGCTGGCCAGGACCCACCAGGTCATCTGTATCACCCATCTGCCCCAGATCGCGGCCATGGCGGACGCCCATTACCTGATTTCCAAGCATGTGGAGAACGGCAGTACGGTCTCCGGAATTGAGCCCCTTGACGGGGAGGCTTCCGTAAAGGAGCTCTCAAGGATGCTGGGGGCGGAGAAGCTGACCGATTCGGCGGCGGCCCACGCCAGGGATATGCTGAGCCAGGCGGCGGAATATAAGAGCAGCTTTTAAATGAAAATATTCGCGGCTTCTTCTCAGTATCGCGAATGTAGCGGCCCTGATTATTTTTTTCGTTGGCCGCGAATAGGAACCATGAAATAAACCATACTACATAAGAGGCGCAAATCCGGGGCTTTTGGCCTTAGACTTGTGCCTCTTTTGTTACTATTCGCAGCCGACCTGAAAGATATAAACAGACTCGTCAAGCGCAGTTTGCTTGTAAGAGGCTGATTATATTTTTCAGGTTGACTGAGAATCAGTCACTTCCCCCACATAAGCAATCTTAGCCCTGTAAGGGGCGGGAAAGCACGCGAAGCGGGCGGGATTGCGCATGAGGGGGAAGCGGCTGTGAATAAGTAGCCTATTAGTGGACGGCGGCCGCACGGGCATATCATGAGGCCCGCGCCGGAACGTGTCAGAGGTATGGTTTATGAAAAAAGGACAATGGATCAAAAGAACATTTATCTCTCTGCTGGGACTGTCCGCGGTCCTGTCTTCTCTGTGCAGCTTCGCCATTCAGTATTATTCCGCCGCGGTGCCGGATATTCTTCATGTGACCAGCGGGGAAATCCAGACTCTGGACTATGACCTTCCGCTGACGGGTACCATCCATCTGAAGGAAAGCGAAGCGGACAGCATGGTGGTCAGCCTGGGCCGGACAGTGCAGCTGCTGGCTGAAAATCTGGCGGACTACGAGATGGAGCTGAAGCTTCTGGGAATTTTCAGCGTCAAAACGGTGTCTCTGGAGGTGGTGGACCGTACTTATGTGATTCCAGGCGGCATTCCCATCGGCATTTATATAGAGACGGAGGGAGTCATGGTCGTGAGTGTGGATACAGTGGAGACAGCGGGAGGCGCGGTGAGCCCCGCGGAGTATGTGCTGCAGAATGGGGATTACATTCTGGCGGTCAACGGAGAGACTGTGGACAGCAAGTCGGATGTGGTGAGGGCTGTGGAGGAAAGCGGCGGGGAGAGCCTGGTTCTGACGATCAACAGAAATCAGCAGGTCTTTGACGCGAGGGTGACGCCGGTACAGAATGAGGAAGGAGGGTATCAGCTCGGCATCTGGATCAGGGACAACGCCCAGGGCATTGGCACGCTGACTTATATGGACGAGCTTGGAAGCTTCGGGGCCCTGGGCCATGGAATTCATGACAGCGATACGGGAGAGATTGTCCACCTGGAGCAGGGCAGTCTGTATGAGACGGAGATTCTGGCGGTGAAAAAGGGGGAGGCCGGTTCCCCCGGGGAGCTGACGGGCGTGATCGAGTACAGGGCGGATCAGCTTCTGGGCGATATTTACCGGAACAATGAGTACGGTATTTTCGGAAGCTGCAATTCCACGCTGCGTTCCCGCCTGTCGGAGTGGGAGTCTGTGGCTGTGGGCTATCCTGAGGAGGTGGAGACCGGATATGCGCAGATGATCTGCACGGTGGACGGGGAGAGAAAATATTATGATGTGGAGATTACGGCGGTCCATACAGATTCCTCCGATCAGAATAAAGCGCTGGAAATCACGGTCACGGATCCGGAGCTTCTGGAAATCACGGGAGGAATTGTGCAGGGGCTGAGCGGGAGCCCGATTATCCAGGGGGATAAGGTGATTGGAGCGGTGACCCATGTGTTTGTGAATTCGCCGCAGAAGGGGTATGGGATTTTTCTGACGACGATGCTGGAGCAGTAGGCAGCACAGAAATCGCGAAACAGATATTTCATTTCCCGGCTCTGTTCGGCAGAGTCCGGTACTAATGTGAGAAAAAACTGGGGTAATGGGAAATTACTAAAAATTTCGTGACTTATGGAAAAAGATGGGTTATACTGGAAAAGTATTTGGGCAAAAACACGATATTTGTTTTTCACAATAAAGACAATGCATGAAAGGCGGGAAGCGATATGATAGAGATCAACGATGGGGCGGTGCGGGTGAAGAATATGATTCCCACCAAGAAGATCGGGGAGTATTATGTCCATCAGGGAATTTTTGAGTGGAACGGCGCGACGCCCATGACATTTGGCGTCAATTTTACGATCCACACGCACTTCGGAACCTCCTGTGAGCTTTTGCTTTTCCACAATGGGGAGGATGAGCCCTACGCGGTGCTGCCCTTCCCGGAGGAATTTCAGATCGGGGATATGTATTCCATGATGGTGTACGGCCTGGATATTTCCGAGTTTGAGTATGCCTACCGTATTGATGGCCCTTATGAGCCGGAGAAGGGACATATTTTCAATAAAAACGCGGTTCTGCTTGACCCCTACGCCAAATCCGTGGCCTGCCAGGGCACCTGGGGACAGAAGCCGTCCCATTATCACGCCAGGGTGGTGTCGGATACCTTTGACTGGCGCAGTGAGCGGCAGTCGGCCAGGTCCATGAGCGACCTGGTCATTTACGAGATGCATGTCAGGAGCTTTACCCAGAATGAGAATTCCGGCGTCCGCCACAGGGGCACCTTCGCCGGTATTCAGGAAAAGATTCCCTATCTGAAGGAGCTGGGGATCAACGCGGTGGAGCTGATGCCTGTCTTTGAGTTTGACGAGTGCATGAACGCCAGAGAGGTGGACGGAAAGCAGCTTTTAGAGTGCTGGGGGTATAATACGGTCAGCTTTTTCGCGCCCAACGCGGAGTACGCTTCCGTGGATGAAAAGAATTTCGCCGGCAGGGAGTTGAAGGAGCTGATCCGGGAGCTTCACAAGAATGATATTGAGGTGATTCTGGACGTGGTGTTCAACCACACGGCGGAGGGAAATGAGCGGGGACCCTTCTTTTCCTTTAAGGGCTTTGATAATCAGATTTATTATATGCTGACGCCGGACGGCAACTATTATAATTTCAGCGGCTGCGGCAATACCTTAAACTGCAGCCACCCCATCGTTCAGAATCTGGTGACGGAAAGCCTGCGGTACTGGACCATCAATTACCGGGTGGACGGATTTCGCTTTGACCTGGCCACGATCCTGGGCAGAAATGAGGACGGCTCGCCCATGAACAACCCGCCCCTTCTGAGAAGTCTGGCCTACGACCCGGTGTTAAGCCGGGTGAAGCTGATTGCCGAGGCCTGGGACGCGGGCGGCATGTACCAGGTGGGGAGCTTTCCGGCCAGCAAGCGCTGGGCGGAGTGGAACGGCCGCTACCGGGATACCATGCGGGGATACTTAAAGGGAGAAAACTGGATGGCGCATACCGCCATGATGAGCATCTGCGGCTCCATCGACCTCTACGGCGGCTTTGAGTATGACAACGACAGGTACGCGGGCTATGATTCCTGCGTCAATTTCTTCACCTGCCATGACGGTTTTACCCTGTATGACCTTTACGCCTATAATGACAAGCACAATGAAAATAACGGCTGGCACAATACGGATGGAACGGACGACAACCACAGCTGGAACTGCGGGGCGGAGGGGGATACCTCCGATCCGGCGGTTTTAAAGCTCAGGTACCGGATGATTCGCAACGCGGTGGCGGTATTGATGTGCAGCCGGGGGACGCCTATGTTCCTGGCCGGGGATGAGTTCGGCAACACCAAGTTTGGCAACAATAACAGCTATTGTCAGGACAATGAGATTTCCTGGCTGGACTGGAGCCTCCTGGAAAAAAATCAGGATTTATTTCAGTTTTTTAAGTTTATGATCAGTTATCGAAAGGAGCATGTGGTGATCCGCAAGCGCCTGCCGGACCCTGTGTGCGGCATGCCCAGAATGATGGTACACGCGCCGGACGCGAAGGTGACCGAGGATCTGGATCATTTCATGAGGACCTTCTGCGTCAGCTTTGCCGGGTATGATACCCGGAAGGGGAAGGATGATCTGGTGTACCTGGCCGTCAACACCAACTGGGAGGAGGTGTACATCACCCTTCCTGATTTAAAACAGCAGGGGGAATGGTATCTCTCCGCCGATACCTATGGGGATGAAAACGGCTGCTTCTTTTTCCATGAGCCGCAGGAAACGAGGATCACCCACGGATATACCCTGCGGCCCAGAACGGTGGCGGTATTTACGGGAAGGCAGTTTTGATGTAAGGTTACTGAGTTATTCATGCCCGATGGGGAACATTCCGGGCTGTCTGCTGATGGGAAGGCGGTTTTGAAAGGAAAAACGGCCTTCCCGGTTTTATGAGGAGAAAACGAAATTTACATGAAGGAAAATCTGAAAAAGCTTGTACAATATTATAAGCCCTACCTGGGCGTTTTCTGGGCGGACATGTTTTTCGCCCTGCTGCAGTCCGCCGCGGCCCTGGCGCTTCCGCTTATCATCCGCCGCATCACCGGCACCGTCATTTATATGGAAAGAGAGGAGGCGCTCTCAAACCTTCTTTTCCTGGGAATCATCATGCTGGCGCTGGTGCTTTTGTCCGCCTTCTGCAATTATTACGTATCCTATTACGGCCACGTGATGGGCGCGAAGATTGAGTACGACATGCGGGCGGAAATCTTTGATCATTATCAGAAGCTGTCCTTTTCCTTTTATGACGATGAAAAGGTCGGCCAGCTGATGAGCCGGATCACCTCCGACCTGTTTGACATCACGGAGCTTCTGCACCATGGGCCGGAGAATATCGTTATTTCCGTGATCAAGATCATCGGAGCGCTGGTGAGTCTGGCCTCGATCAGCCCAACGCTGTCTCTGTCGGCCTTTGTCATGGTGCCTGTGATGGCCGTTTATGCCTGTGTGTTCAATACAGACATGATGATTTCCGCCCGCAAGAACCGGGCCCGGCTGGCGGAAATCAACGCCCAGATTGAGGATAATCTGTCCGGCATCCGGGTGGTGAAATCCTTCGCCAATGAGGATATTGAGTGTGAGAAGTTTGCCAGAGGCAATGATGAATTTCTGGATTCCAAGAAGGAACGCTATTTCTTCATGGGAATCTATAACGGCGGCATGAGCAGCTTTTCCACGCTGATTCAGATTCTGGTGGTAGCAGTCGGCGCGTATCTCATCACCGGGGGAAATCTGGACGTCACAGACCTTCTGACCTTCCTTCTGTATATCAGCGTCTTTACGGACCCGATCAAGACCCTGATCAATTTTACGGAACAGTTCCAGAGCGGCTACAGCGGCTATGAGCGTTTTCTGGAAATTATGGCCATCGAGC
>JAJQCU010000089.1:334-8104 GCA_021202575.1 Lachnospiraceae bacterium | reverse complement strand
TTTTGCGGATATAATCATCTGACGGATTTCCCGGGGAAACGATTTCCACGATGAAGTCAGGAGCCCCATTGCAGCGTTTGCCATCCAGCTTATTTCTGTTGCAGACGATCATAAGATCCGGTTGAACGATAGTGAGAGGATTGTCTGAGAGATTCACATCGAATGGAGCGTGATAAACCCGGCAAGTTCCTTTTTTATTTTTCACATAGCTGTTAAGCGCGGTTGCGAGTTCGAGGGAAATGGTCTGATGATCATCTGAAGGGCTTGCTATATTATAGGCAGCACCGTCAAAGACTTCAACACGTACATCCTCCGGAAGAGCTTCGTATTGTTCCAGAGAAATCATTTCAGGTTGCGTTTGCAATGCTGGCATATTTACACTTCCTTTCATGCCCTTTGCCTGGCGGGCGGCCAGAATTTCACAGGGCGCCGGATATTCATTCAGTGAGGTCTTCCTTTGTTAACCATAACATTCTATTGTGGAGAATGTCAAGAAGAACAGAACAGACGACAGCCTTGAACAGTAACTCATATTCTGTCTGTGGGAAAAGGCTTCATTATTTACTTGACAGAGAGACTTTCCGCGAGGTAATATCTAAGAGACAAAAAATTATCGTGCGGACCGGTCAGGAAATCGCCGGATTCCAGGCGGATTATAAGGGCGTGTTTGGGGAATAATCGTATCGGATACATGTTATAGTAAGCATTCGCAAAGCCGGAATGATTTCGTCTTTGGCATGGAATGCTGGAGAAAGGACAGGTGCAAAGCAGCGTGACGAGCCTGATTTTATTTATCAATTCATTTTTATCATACCTTCTGGTGTTTGTGGTGTCGATCGCCGTGGCGGGCGTCGCCATGTTCGCGGGCTATAAGCTGAGAGTCAGAAAGGACGCGAGGGACGCTCTGTTAAAGGAGCAGGAGCAGGAAGCCGCGGACGGACAGTAGAAGGAACCTACATTATGGACAGAAGAATTGCGAAGTTTCAGAAGGTGAGCCCGAAGCAGTTTATGGAGGGCTTTGCGGATATCAGCACGGACCCGGAGCGGGTGACGGCTGTTTATGAGGCGATCAAACTTCCCAGGAGA
Source organism: Lachnospiraceae bacterium (assembly GCA_021202575.1). Classification (GTDB taxonomy): domain Bacteria; phylum Bacillota; class Clostridia; order Lachnospirales; family Lachnospiraceae; genus RGIG6307. The sequence continues at coordinate 7,018 of JAJQCU010000089.1, read as the reverse complement.
GCCACGAAGGACAGCGCCGGTTATGATTTTTTCGCGCCGGTGGATATTGTGCTTGCGCCGGGGGAGAGCATGAAGGTTCCCACGGGTATTCGCTGTCAGATGAGGGAGGACTGGGTACTGCAGATTTTTCCCAGAAGCGGCCTTGGCTTCAAATACCGCCTGCAGCTGAATAATACGGTGGGCATCATTGACGCGGACTATTATTTTTCGGACAACGAGGGGCATATTTTCATCAAGCTCACCAACGATTCGAAGGAGGGCAGGACGCTGTCGGTTCCGGCGGGCTCCGGCTTTGCCCAGGGCATTTTTTTGCAGTACGGCATCACGGTGGATGACGCCGTGGAGGAGGTGCGCAACGGCGGCTTCGGCAGCACCACCAGATAAATGGAATTGAATTACGAAGTATAAAGACTCCCCTTTCCGGGTATGCTATTCCGGGAAGGGGTTTTTATTTATGGGAAAAAACAGAAATCGGGAAAGAACGGCAGCACGGAGAAGTAACATGGGAGTGGAAATGCCGAATAATGATAAAGGAATGGAACTGCCGGGGACGGGCAGCGGAATGGAGATGCCGGAACCGGGTAAGAACGAGGAAATGCCTAAAACAGGCACTGGAGCGGAAATACCGGAAGGACTGACCGGCGTGCTGGAGCAGGATAATCAGTTTCTGCGCCGGCTTCTGCAGGCGGACAAAAGCTTTGACATGGTGGACCGGGCGCTGGAAATCGGCGGCAGGAAGGCCCACATATTCTTTATTGATGGACTTTGTAAAGACGAGCTCCTGCAGAAGCTTTTACAGTATTTTCTGGATCTGAAACAGGAGGACATGCCGGAAAAGATCGAGCAGCTCAGCGCCCAGTGCGTTCCTTATATCGAGGTTTCAACGGCAAAAGATCCGGACACCATTCTGTATTCCGTGCTGGCGGGAATATTCCTGCTGGTTATCGACGGCTACGACCAGGTGCTTTTGCTGGATGCAAGAGAGTACCCGGCCAGAAGCGTGTCCGAGCCGGAAAAGGATAAGACTCTGCGGGGGAGCAGGGACGGCTTTGTGGAGACCCTGATTTTCAACACGGCACTGCTGCGGCGCAGAATCCGGGCCCCTCAGTTCCATGTGGAGATTCTTCAGGTGGGCAAGACCTCCCGCACGGACGTGGCTCTGTGCTATGTGGAGGGCAGGGCGGACGACCATTTTTTACAGAGAATCAGAGAACGGCTTGACAGCATCCAGGTGGATGCCCTGACCATGAGCCAGGAGAGCCTGGCGGAGTGCTTATTTACCAAAAAATGGTATAATCCGTTCCCCAAATTCAAGCATACGGAGCGCCCGGACGCGGCCACCGCCCAGCTTCTGGAGGGAAACCTGGTGATTCTGGTGGACAACGCCCCATCGGCGCTGATCATGCCCACTACCGGTTTTGACGTGATGGAGGAGGCGGACGATTACTATTTTCCGCCTGTCACGGGAAGCTACCTGAGACTGAGCCGGATGCTGATCGCCATTGTGACCTACCTGTGGACGCCGCTTTTTTTACTCTTAATCCAAAATCCGGATCGGATTCCGGCATGGCTTTCCTTCATCGAGCTGGCGGAGGAGAGCCATGTGCCGTTGATTTTGCAGTTTCTCATTCTGGAATTTGCCATCGACGGCCTGCGGCTGGCGGCGGTCAACACCCCCAATATGCTGAGCACGCCCTTAAGTGTTCTGGCGGGTATCGTCATGGGGGAGTACGCTGTGGAGAGCGGCTGGTTTAACGCCGAGGTGCTGCTCTATATGGCGGTGGTGGCGCTGGCCAGCTACACCCAGCCCAACTATGAGATGGGCTACGCCCTGAAGTTCATGCGGATGATTACACTGATTCTGACCGCCCTGTTCGGAGGCTGGGGCTTCGCGGCAGGAATTGCCATTCTCTTTGCGGCCCTTTTATTGAATAAATCCGTGTCCGGAAACAGCTATCTCTATCCGCTGATCCCCTTTGACTGGCCGGTGCTGAAGCGCCTGCTGGTGCGCCGCAGGCTGTGGCCGGAGCAAAAGGAGCAGCAGTAAACGTCGGCTGATAAAGGAAATTATGCCTGATTGCCCATTGAAAACAGGAAATGATTTTGTTATACTGTTCATGGTCAAAGAGCCGTTCCATGTGCGGCAGCTTTAGTGGGGAGCCGCACATGGATTTTCTTTTACAATAATGCATTTTAGCGTAATCTGACTGATAAAAAGATAGAAGATCATGAAAAGGGAGACAAATCTATGTGTGGAATCGTAGGCTATACCGGGCAGCGCCAGGCGGCGCCCATTTTGCTGGACGGCCTGTCCAAGCTGGAATACAGGGGCTATGACTCCGCCGGGCTGGCGGTGAGAAACCGGGATGGGGAGATTGAGATTGTCAAGGCCAAGGGAAGGCTGGCCGTGCTGTCGGAGAAGACTGACGGCGGCAGGACTCTGCAGGGGTGCTGTGGCATCGGGCATACCCGCTGGGCCACCCACGGCGAGCCCAGTGAGAATAACGCCCATCCCCACTGCAGCGACGACGGCAACGTGGTGGGCGTACATAACGGTATTATTGAGAATTACCAGGAGCTGAGGGAGAAACTTCAGCGCAACGGCTACCGCTTTTATTCCGGGACGGACACCGAGGTGGCGGTGAAGCTGATCGACTATTATTATAAGAAGTATCTGGGTACCCCGGTGGACGCGATCAACCACGCCATGGTGCGTATCCGCGGCTCCTACGCTCTGGCAATCATGTTTAAGGAGTACCCGGGAGAGGTGTTCGCGGCCAGGAAGGAAAGCCCCATGATCCTGGGCGTGGCGGACGGTGAGTGCTATCTTGCCTCCGATGTGCCGGCGATTCTGAAATATACGAGAAATGTTTATTATATCGGAAATATGGAAATCGGCCGTCTGAAGGACGGGAAGGTGACCTTCTACAATCTGGACGGCGATGAGATTGAGAAGGAGCTGGTGGAGATTCTCTGGGACGCGGAGGCCGCGGAGAAGGCGGGCTATGAGCATTTCATGATGAAGGAAATCCATGAGCAGCCCAGAGCCATCACGGACACCTTAAACTCCGTACTGCAGGACGGAGCCCTGAATCTTGACGGAGTGGGGCTGACAGATGAGGAGCTTAAGGATATTTCCCATATCTGTATCGTGGCCTGCGGCTCCGCCTACCACGTGGGTGCTGTGGCGCAGTATGTGATCGAGGATCTGGCAAAGCTGCCTGTGCGCGTGGAGCTGGCCAGTGAGTTCCGCTATCGCAGTCTTTTGCTGGACCCGAAGGAGCTGGTGGTGATCATCAGCCAGTCCGGGGAGACGGCGGATTCTCTGGCGGCTCTTCGGGAGGCGAAAAAGCGGGGAGCGAGTACTCTGGCTGTCGTCAACGTGGTGGGAAGCTCCATCGCCAGGGAGGCGGACCATGTATTTTACACCATGGCGGGACCGGAGATCGCGGTAGCCACCACAAAGGCCTATAGCGCCCAGCTGATCGCGGTTTATTGCCTGGCGGCGCAGTTAGGGAAGGTGCGGGGCACAATCACGGAGGAGTATTATCAGGAGCTGGTGCGGGAAATGACCCTGCTTCCGGAGAAGGTCAATAAGGTGCTGGAGGAAAAGGGACGGCTGCAGTGGTTTGCCGCCAAACAGGCCAACGCGAAGGATGTTTTTTTCATCGGCAGAGGCGTCGACTACGCGGTCAGCCTGGAGGGCAGCCTGAAGCTGAAGGAAATCAGCTATATTCATTCTGAGGCATACGCGGCCGGGGAGTTAAAGCACGGCACCATCAGCCTGATCGAGGACGGCACGCTGGTTATCAGCGTGGTGACCCAGAGCGCCCTTTTTGAAAAGATTGTCAGCAATATGGTGGAGTGCAAGAGCCGCGGGGCGCAGCTGTTCGGCCTGACCAGCTACGGCAATTACAGCATTGAGGATACGGCGGATTTTGTGACCTATGTGCCCAAGACGGACGAACATTTCGCGGCCAGCCTGGCGGTGGTGCCGCTGCAGCTGTTGGCCTATTACGTAAGCCTTGCCAGGGGGCTGGATGTGGATAAGCCCAGAAATCTGGCCAAGAGCGTGACGGTGGAGTAAGAGGGAGCTTTGCCGGGAAGACGGATGAGGATGCTGGGATAAAATGATCGGGAAGGCCAACGCCGGACAGCCGGGGAGATCCCGGTAAGTTGACAGGGGGAAGATACAGAATGGATATGACCAAGGGCAGGGTTTTTTCGCCTCTTTTTCGATTTACGGTGCCGCTGGTGCTGGGGAATTTATTTCAGCTGACCTATAACGCCGCGGATTCTGTCATTGTAGGGAGATTTGTGGGGGAGACGGCGCTTGCGGCGGTGGGAACCGCCACGCCGTTGATGAATATCGGTATTTTGCTGCTGAACGGCATGTGCATGGGCGCCAGCGTACTGGCCAGTGTGGATTACGGAGCCCACGATTCCAGGCTTTTGCGCCGGCAGTTGAGCACCACCCTTCTGGCGGGCATGGCCTTTTCTGTTGTCTTTTCCCTGTGCATGGTTCTGCTCTCGCAGCCGGTGCTGCGGCTGATTCTGGTGCCGGATGAGGTGCTGCCCGAGGCGACGACATACCTGAGAATCGTGTACGCCGGGCTGATTTTTACATTTATCTATAATTTCCTGGCCAACACCCTGCGGGCGCTGGGGGATTCCAAAACGCCGCTGTATTTTCTGATCGCCAGCTCGCTGATCAATATTGTCAGCGATGTGTTTTTTGTGGCGGTATTGAAGTGGGAGGTCATGGGCTGCGCCGTGGCCACGGTGCTCAGCCAGCTGCTCTGCTGCGTTTTCTGTCTGATTTATATCAAAAAAAGGGTTCCGCTTCTCTGCTTTGGGAAGGAATGGCTGATATTCGACCATACCCTCTTAGGAAAGACGGTCAGCTACGGCAGCACCAGCGCTATGCAGCAGGTGTGCTTACAGGTGGGCAAGCTGGCGATTCAGGCCATGGTCAACACCCAGGGAGTGGGTGTGATCGCGGCCTTTACCGCGGTCAATAAGGTGGATGATTACGCCTACACGCCCCAGCAGAATATCGGCCACGCCATGACCACCTTTATCGCCCAGAACGAGGGCGCGGGCCAGAAGGATCGGGTGAGAAAGGGCTTCCGGGCGGGCCTCATCATTGAGGTCATTTATTCCGTCTGCCTCTGCGTGGTAATTTTTATTCTGGCGGAGCGGATTATGGGGCTGTTTGTCCAGGACGGGGACAGCCAGGTGACGGCGCTGGGGACAAGCTATCTGAAGCTCATCGCGTTCATGTACATTCTGCCGGGATTTACCAACGGCATTCAGGGCTTTTTCCGGGGCGTCGGGGATATGAAGGTGACGCTGTACAGCACCTTTATGAATATGCTGGGACGGTGCGCGGCAGTCTATGTGATGCTGATGCTTCTTGAGCTGCCGTTTAGAAGCCTGGCCTGGGCCAATATGGCGGGCTGGGTCCTGATGCTGCTTTTTGAGGTGCCGCTGCTGGTGAAAAAGCTGCGGACGAATACAGGAGCGGAAAACTGACAGTCCTTTAGCTATGAACGACTGAAGGCCGGGAAAGAACAGGCAAAATGAAAAGCCATAAGGCATAGTGGGTTCCCTGCAGAAAAGGGACTTCACGGAAACTGAGTGGTTAAAAGGCTGAATCTGGAAGGGGAGAGCAGATTGGAGGAAGAGAAAAACGAGCAAAGGACAAAGAAGAAAAGATTTACGCCAGCCAGTCTCCTGATTTTGCTTTTGCAAGTCGCCTTTGTGGTGGCGCTGGTTCAGGTGGCGCGGATCCTCGGCGCTTATATGAGCGCGGATTCTTCTTATAAAAATATCGCGGAGTCCATGGAAGAGGTGGAGATGGAGATTCTGCCCCGGGAAAGCGCGGACGCAGAGAATGGGGGCGCGAGCGACGGAACAGCGGAGGGAGAAGCGGAGGAGGAGACGGAGGAGGGAGAAGCCGTAAGCTATACCTATACGGTGACCCATCCCGATTTTGAGTACCTGACCTCCATCAACGGGGATGTGATCGGCTGGATTCAGATTCCAGGGACCGCGGTCAATTACCCGATTGTGCAGGGAACGGACAATGAGTATTATCTGACCCACTTATATACCGGGGACGCCAATTCCAGCGGGGCGATCTTCCTGGACGCCGGCACGGAGCAGGGGCTTCAGGACAGAAACGCCATTATTTTCGGCCATAATATGAAAAACGGCGGGATGTTTGCCGCACTGAACAGCTACAGCAACTGGAGCTATTATAATCTGCATCCGTATATTCTGGTTACAGGCCTGGACGGAACGATCATGGTCTATGATATTTTTTCCGTTTACAGTCTGGACGCCTCCGTTGAAGAGAACGTATCTGCGGTCTATCTGCACGGCTTCGGGGCGGACGAGGTTTTTGAGGAGTATCTGGAGCAGGTGAAGGGAAGGTCCTTTTATGACACCGGCATTCAGGTGACGAAGGAGGACTATATCATCACGCTTTCCACATGCCAGAAGGCGGACAGCTCAGTAAGGACCATCGTGCAGGCGGTGAGGAGGTAACGGGGAGGAAACGCTGCTGAGGAAACGCTGAAATATGGACTTGCCAGCGGGAAAACTTTGTGCTATGATACCTCCAGTGAAAGTGTTGATGAGAAGAGTACTGTGTGGAGAGGCTCTCAGAGAGGGATGCCG
>JAJQCU010000089.1:0-320 GCA_021202575.1 Lachnospiraceae bacterium | reverse complement strand
TTGGCTGTGAGCATCCTGGGCGGACCGCATGGGAAGACCACCTCGGAGCGGCCCCAATACGGCCCGGTGACTCCGTTATCGCCAGAAGGAAGGTTCGGACAGGAAAGAGCTTTTTTGACAGGAGATTTTTCTGATCCGGATGAATAAGGGTGGAACCGCGATATGATCGCCCCTTGCGTGTGATTGCGCAGGAGGCGTTTTTTTCTGCGTATTCAAATTTTTTGTGTTAACAGTATCATGTATATTATTTTCAGAAAAAGGAGAAAATGAGATTATGAAGATTACCTTGAAGGATGGCTCAGTGAAGGAGTATGCTGAGG
>JAJQCU010000173.1 GCA_021202575.1 Lachnospiraceae bacterium | reverse complement strand
AGGCAATACCATGTACTACTATTCCACGGTCGATAATATTGTGATGACGCACAGCGCATTACACGAAAAAGACGGCTTTGACGTAGTGGATGTGCATTTTGAGCGTCCATGCCAAAACGGCTTTGATTTTCTTGACATGACTGTACCAGGTGAAATCGTAAGCAAATCCTTCGGCTTCTCTGAAAACGAAATTTTAAAACTAAAAAAATACGCCAAAAACAATTCTTCACTCATCTGGGATTTTGCCCAGAAAGGAGGCGGAGAAAATGCCTAAGGCGTTAATTGATTTTCTTGGGTACAGATTTTTCTTCTGGTCAAGAGAAGATGGAGAACCACCCCACATTCATGTCTGCAAAGGGGCGCCGTCACCGAATGCCACAAAATTCTGGATTACAAAAGATGGCATTAAATTGGAGCACAATAAAGGACAGATACCACAAAATGATCTGAAAAAAATTGCGCGCTATATTCTGGAAAACAGAGCGGAAATACTGGCGGCATGGTTTGATTATTTCAGTTGAATTAAAAAATGATTGAGACAGCGCAGCGGATACAAAATCACTTCTGCCATGACGAGATAATATTTTCCAGCAAAAGAGAGCCGGTTTCTCACCGACTCTTTTTTGAATAAATTATGACCGGCGTTGTCCACGCCATTTTGTCACATTCTATACACCCTGTTCTACTTCCCGCCGACGCTCATGCCCCGCACGATAAAGGAAGGCCCTCCGAAGCAGGAGCCTCCCCGCATGGGCGGGCGCAGCTCCCAGTCATCCCCCACCAGGGCAATGTCCTGTAGCAGCTGATAGAAATTGCCGGAAACCGTAAAGCCCTTGACCGGCCCGGTCTTTTTTCCCTTTTCAATCAGGAAGCCCGCGCTTGCCAGAGAGAAGTCGCCGGTCACCGGGTTGGCGCCGGCGTGCATTCCGTTCAGCTCCGTGATGTAAACGCCGTCGCCCAGCTTTTCATACATTTCCTCCGTGGCGCCGCCGCCTCCTTTTTGCAGATAAAAATTGTGGGGCTGGATGCTGACAGGGGCCGCATAGCCCGCCTTTACGCCGTTGCCGGTGGAAGCCACGCCCGCTTTGTGCGCGGCCGCAAGATTATAGAGCAGGGTCACAAGCCTGCCCTCTTTTACCACATCCCTGCGGCTGGTCGCCACGCCCTCCCCATCGAAGGGGACCCGCACTAGGCTCTCCCCGCAGAAGGGATCATCGGTCAGCGTCACGCAGGGAGCCGCCACAGGCTCTCCCTCTTTTCCGGCGAGCGGGCTCATTCCCTTCTGCGCCGCTTCCGCAGAAAAAATATTCGCGTAAACTCTGAGCAGCGCGGCTGTCATGTGATTAGAAAACATCACATCATAGGTTCCCGTCGGCAGGATGCGGGCGCCAATCTGGGAGACCGCGTCCTCCACCCCTTTCTGGGCAATCGACTGGGGATCGAGACCGGCAAAATCTCCGCCGACAGAATAAAAGCCGCTGAACATTTCCTCTCCTTCTTTTGCGATGGGGGAGCTGTATGCCATCGTATAGGCGTTTTCATGAGTCAAGTCCAACCCTCTGGAATTGCTCAGATAAATCTGATTCCGGTAAAAAACCGCACCGGACTGGCTGCCGTCCGCAACTTTTAAATCCGCCGCGTAGGCCGCCTCCTCTATTTGCATCGCCAGCCCAGTCAGCTGGGACGCGGTGGGTTCGGTGACAGTCCCGGCTTCCACCTTCGTATAGGTATCCCCCGGCCCGTGAAGAAAGGCCTCGCCCTCCGTCTCAAGGCAAGCGGCATTTTCCATGGCGGCCTCCACCACCCGCTCCGCCTCCGACGGCGTATAAAGCTCTGTGGAGGCATAACCCAGCTTTCCCCGAGAAACGCAGCGGAAGCAGGCTCCGGTCACATTGCCGGAGGAAAAAGCGGAAATCTCATGATTTAGAGTCTCCGCGCTGATATTTTCCTTCTCCTGCGCGTACAGCTCATATTCCGTCAGGCCTCTGGAGGCTGCCGCCGCCATTACCCGCTCCTTAAACTCTGTATATTTCATCATGCCCCTCCTTTTTTACCTGCCGCCCACGGTGATGGACGCCACACGGATCAGGGGCTGGCCCACCTCCGTGGGAATGCTGCCGCTGGAAGCGCCGCACATGCCCTGCGCCGTCTCCAGATTATTTCCGATCATATCGATGTCCATCAGGATTTCCGAGCCCTTTCCGATCAGGCTGGCGCCCCGGACCGGTTCGCAGATTTTGCCGTTCCGGATCATATATCCCTCATTGACCGAGAAATTAAAGGCGCCTGTCACCGGGTTCACGCTTCCGCCGCCCATGGCCTTCGCGTAAAGGCCGTACTCGATGGAGGAAATAATGTCCTCGTTGCGGTCCGGGCCGTTGGCGATAAAGGTGTTGGTCATGCGGGAGGTGGGATCAAAAAGGTAGCTCTGCCTGCGGCTGGAGCCGGTGCTCTCCATTCCCATGCGGCGGCCGTTCAGCTTATCCACCATGTAGGACTTCAGGATACCGTTCTCAATCAGCACCTTTCTCTGCGCCGGGGTCCCCTCGTCATCGATGTTCACGGAGCCCCAGGCGTTGGGGATGGTACCGTCGTCTAAGGCCGTCCGCTTGGGATTGGCGATCTGCTGCCCTAATTTACCGCAAAACTGGGACTGCCCCGGCGCCACGCTGGAGGCCTCCAGAGAGTGCCCGCAGGCCTCATGGAAAATCACGCCGCCGAAGCCGTTCTCTATGGCCACCGGCATCCGCCCGGCCTGGATATATCCGGCGCTTAACATGGTGAGCGCCTGTCTGGCCGCCTTCTCCCCGATGGATTTGGGGGAAATCATGTCAAATAATTCCAGTCCCATTCTTCTGCCCGGAGAGCAGGTCCCGCTCTGCTTTTCCCCGCCCTTGCTTGCAAAGGCTGTGACCGTCATTCTGGTGCGGATCTGTCTGTCCTGAGCGTACAGGCCGTCGCTGTTGGCAATGAGAATCTGGTGGTCCACATCCAGCAGATTGGCTCTCACCTGGGAAATATCCTGATGGTAATTCTTCGCCGCGAAATATCCCTCCTTCAGCAGATCCGTCTTCGTCTTAAGGGAAGCGTCCCCGGGCACCACGCGGATGGGATGAATATCCCCGAACAGACGCTCCTGCAAACGCACTGTCCGATTGTCAGGCACGCCATCCAGAGCGTCCGCCAGTCTGCCCGCGCAGGCAAGCAGATCCTCCTCCACCAGCGAGGTACAGGAGGCGGTGACGCAGCGGGGTTTCAGAAAAATCCGCATTCCCACGCCGCTGATCAGCTTGTCCGTAGCAGAATCCACTTTGCTGTCGATCATGGCGATATTATTCTCCTTCGTGCGCTCCACGTAGACCTCCGCGAAGTCCGCCCCGGTGGAGAGGGCTTTCTCCAGCACACGGGTGAGAAGAGCTTTATTTATCATAAAAAAATCCTCCCGTAAAGAACGGCGCCGGGTCTTTCTCCCGGCGCCGTCTGATGATCTTCAGAAATGCTTATTTCTGTACCAGATGAATCGCGTAGCCCGCGATCTCGTCCTTCATGTAGATGGCCTTGATGCCGCCCTTGTCGTTCTTCTTGACGGTATCATAGTCGAACTCCACGCCCAGGTTCTCCATGTAGGCGATGGCGCGGTTCATGTAATTGGTGCCGATGGCGATATGGCCCTTTGCGCCAAGGTAGGGCTTCTTCATCACTTCGAAGGCGGTGCCCACAAACATGGAGCTGTTGCCGTTCTTGATGTCGAAGCTGAAAGCGTGCGCCAGAGCCTCGGAGGTAGCGTTCGCCTCATCCTCGTCCGCGCAGTTGATGCCGACATGCTTGATCTCGAAGCCCAGCATGGTCTGCACCGCCTCGCGGGTCAGCTGCTCGATCTCATCAAACTTGCCCTCATCCACCAGCTTGGCCGGAACCATCCAGGAACCGCCGCAGGCGATGATCTTGGGGAAGCTTAAGTAGTCGTTCAGGTTCTTGGCGTTGACGCCGCCGGTGGGCATGAATTTCATATTCACATAAGGAGCCGCCATAGCCTTGATCTTGGCAAGGCCGCCGGACTGCTCCGCCGGGAAGAACTTCACCACATCCAGGCCTAACTCAATGGCCTGCTCGATATCGCTGGGGCTGGAGGTGCCGGGAGTAATCGGAACGCCCTTCTCCTGGCAGTACTTCACGGTCTTCGGATTTAAGCCGGGGCTGACGATAAAGGTTGCGCCCGCTTCCACAGCCGCGTCCACCTGCTCCGCGTTTAAAACAGTACCCGCGCCTACCACCATCTCGGGGCAGGCCTCGGTCATGGCCTTGATGGCGTCCTTCGCCGCCGCGGTGCGGAAGGTAACCTCCGCACAGGGAAGGCCGCCGGCGCAGAGCGCTTTTGCCAGCGGAACCGCGTCCTCCACCTTATTGATGACAACCACCGGCACGATGCCGATGTTATTCAGTTTCTGTAATACCTCATTCATGGGAATACCCTCTCCTTAATTGACTGTAAAAGTGTTCTCCATATTCAGACCCGCGCTGCGCTTACACGGGATACGCCCTGCGGATGAGCGCAGCTAAGAGCCTGAATATCAGAGAACTTTTAAGCATAACACTTTTCGTTTAAATGATCATTACTTTCCGACAACGGCTTCCACAGCCGCCGCCATCTTCTCACACTTGCAGTTAGCGTAGAACAGCTCCTTGAAGCGGTCACCGCCAAGGGCGCCCTTCACCAGCTCAGGGTCAAGCTTCTGTAAAATATCCGCCATGTCCGCGTAGGTTACGGTCTTGACCTGATCCAGAATCTTCTTGTTGCGCTGCTCCGGTACAACTCTCTCCTTCGGATAGCCACCGCCGCCGGGAGTGCCGAACAGCTTCTCAAAGGTGGTCTCCAGATTGAGCTCCGCACCCCAGCCAAAGCCCTGCGCAAATGGCATGGCCGCGCAGTTGCCGTCATTGACCTGAGAAAACAGGTAGGCGTCCAGAGGGTTGGTGATGTGGCCGCAAAGCACCTTCGGGAAGGAATTGCAGGCCAGCATGGCTCCCTGCCCCGTCCCGCATCCGGTAACCACAAAGTCCGCCGCGCCGGAATTTAAGAGTACGCCGGCCAGAATGCCGCACTGCACGTAGGTCAGCTGCTTTTCATCCTCCGCGGAATACATGCCGTAATTGTCCACAGTATGTCCCATGGGCTCCACTACCTTTTTGAGCGTGTCGCAGATCAGGGAGTTTTTGGCAGCCTGGGAATTTTCATTGATCAATGCAATCCGCATATTGTCCTCCGTATTACGGCTGCTTGCCGATGTAAGCCAGAATACCGCCGTCCACATACAGCACATGGCCGTTCACGGCGTTGGAAGCCTCGCTTGCCAGGAATACCGCGGGTCCTGTCAGCTCCTCGGTCTGCAGCCAGCGGCCTGCCGGGGTTCTGCCCACGATAAACTGATCGAAGGGATGTCTGGAGCCGTCCGCCTGACGCTCACGAAGAGGAGCGGTCTGAGGAGTCTCAATGTAGCCGGGTCCGATGCCGTTGCACTGGATATTGTACTGGCCGTACTCGGAGCAGATATTTCTGGTCAGCATCTTCAAGCCGCCCTTTGCCGCCGCGTAAGCGGAAACGGTCTCACGGCCAAGCTCGGACATCATGGAGCAGATGTTGATGATCTTGCCGCCGCCCTTGGTGATCATGGACGGAATGCAGGCCTTGGACATGATGAAGGGACCGGTCAGGTCTACATCGATGACCTGGCGCCATGCCTCCGCGCTCATCTCCGTCATCGGGATTCTCTTGATAATGCCCGCGTTATTGACCAGAATGTCAATGACGCCGTGCTCTTCCTCAATCTGAGCCACCATGGCCTTTACCTGCTCCTCGTCGCAGACGTTGCAGACATAGCCGTAGGCTGTGATGCCTTTCTCCGCGTAAGCCGCCAGACCCTTGTCCACCAGCTCCTGCTTGATATCGCAGAATGTGATGGTCGCGCCGGCCTCAGCGAACGCGCTGGCGATAGCGAAACCGATGCCGTAGGACGCGCCGGTTACCATGGCAACTTTGCCTTCCAAACTAAAACTTACCATAATTTTCTCCTTCTTTCTTTTTTTATGATACAAGGGGCAAAGGGTTCAAAATGGAATTTTTGCCGCTTTCATCATTCTCAGCTGCTGCGCGGAACCGAAAGCCGCGCCTTATCTCAACTGCGTGGGTACCAGATTGTCCATGTCGTCGAAGGCCTGATTCTCCCCGCCCATAGCCCAGATAAAGGTGTAATTGGATGTGGCGGAGGCACAGTGGATGCTCCAGGAGGGGCTGATCACCGCTTCCTCATTCTGCATCACCAGATGCCTGGTCTCGGTGGGCTCGCCCATGAAGTGCATGACCACGTTGTCCTTCGGCACTTCAAAATATGTATAGATCTCCATGCGGCGCTCATGGGTGTGGCAGGGCATGGTGTTCCACACGCTGCCCGGCTCCAGACAGGTCATGCCCATGGAAAGCTGGCAGGTGGGCAGCACATCCGGGTGGATGAACTGGTTGATGGTGCGCTTATTGGAATTCTCTAACGACCCTAAGGTTCTCTTGGCCGCGTCCTCAATGGAAATAAAGGTAGTCTTGTAAGAGCAGTGCGCGGGCGCGCTGACCATGTAGAATTTGGCGGGGTGGGCCGGATCGGCGCTGGCAAAGGTTACCTTCTTCGTCCCCTTGGTGATGTAGAGGCAGTCCTTGTAGCCCATCTCGAAGGTCTCGTCGTCGGCCACGATGGTGCCCTTTCCCTCCCCGATATTGAAAATACCGATCTCTCTTCTCTCCAGAAAATAATCGGTGCCGAAATTGTGCCAGCAGTCGATGCCCTTGTCAATCGGCACAACCTCGGTGGTAGGCATGCAGCCTACGGTTACCATGCGGTCCACATGAGAGTAAACCGCCACGATCTCATTGGCCACATAGAGATTCTGAATCAGAAACTCATCCCGCAGCTCCTGGGTCGTGTAGCGCTTTACGTCCTTCTGGTTCGCAGAATAGCGAATGTCCATTCCCATTTTACTAATGCTCCTTCCTGTGCGCGCTTATCAGAGTGTGATACAAGGATTTCTGACTTTTGGTCTCCTGTACCATAATATTGCACACAAACATTATTGTAATCTTACCATGAATTGTCAAAACTTACAAGGTTTGAGTCTAAAAACTATATAAAAAATTAAGCGGCGGCGCCTTATTTTTCCAGCTTTTCCTGAATCCAGGCAAGGGTTTCGCTGCGGAAGGTCTGCCCGGAGATCTGAAACAGGCGGCGAATCACGCCGGCGGCCTGACGTCTTTTGTCCGGGTTCTGATTCTGCAGGGCGGCCAGCATCCGGCTGATACAGCCCCTGTAGTCCTGGGTGAACTCCACCAGGTCGCTGACGCCGCTGGCCTCCAGCACCTCAAAGAGGGTATCCACAAACTCCCGCCGCTCCTCCTCGCTGAGGCAGTCCAGCCATTCCCTGATAGAATCGTTGATGATCCGCTGAGGCTCGTCCACCTTTTCCAGATAGGCAAAATCCGTTCCCTCCACCGCCCACGCGCTGGGAAAATGCTGCAAAAGCCCCACCGTATTGCTGTCCACCACCCGATAGCCGCCGTAATTTTCCAGAATCATGCCCACCAGCGAGGAGCGGGGAATGAATTTCCGGATTTTGGGCTCTATTTTTTCAAAAAGCTCCGTCCGGCAGACACCCTTTTTAAAGCCTGGCCCATCCATGTTGTAAATGGTGCCGATGCGCGCCTGTACGTCGCCGGAGGCGTTCATGGCCGCGTACACCGCCAGATTTCCTCCCTTGGAGTGGCCCAGAATATCCAGCGGCCCATCGAGAAGCCCCGCCGCCAGCTCCAGATAGCGGCTGCTGTACTCCTGACCGGGCACCGGATAGGTAAAGGCCATGTCCATATCCTCCCGCCAGCCCGCCAGACTCTCGTCCGTGCCCCGGTAAATCACCTTCACACTGCCGTCCTCCAGCACGCAGCTTAAGGCGGAGAACTGCACCTTCTCTTCCTCGCTGACAAAATCGGCAAAAAGGCCGAAACGGACCGTTTTAAACCGGCCGGACAATAAAAGCTGCTCGGGCAGGGCGCGGTTTTCGTCCTCAAACCGGGTGGCGTAGAGCATTTTTTCC
>JAJQCU010000077.1 GCA_021202575.1 Lachnospiraceae bacterium | reverse complement strand
GCGCGGTACTGTCGGCGATCATCACGAAGGGCGGCGTGCTGGGAATAATCAGGGTACTGTATTTTATTTTCGCTCCTGAGCTGCTTGCCGGGACCTGGGTGCAGACGGCGCTTCTGACGCTTGCGCTTATCACTGTTTTTATGGGCTCCATGCTGGCTTTCAGGGAAAAATTACTGAAAAAACGTCTGGCTTACTCCACAGTCAGCCAGGTCTCCTATGTGCTGTTCGGACTGTTTTGCCTGGATACCGGAGACGCCTTTACCGGCGCTATTTTACAGGTGGTCTGCCATGCCCTAGTGAAGAGTGCGCTGTTCCTCTGTGCCGGAGCCATTATCTATAAGACAGGCAAAAAATATGTCGGTGAGCTGGAGGGGATCGGAAAGCAGATGCCGGTGACCATGTTTTTCTTTACGCTGGCGTCCTTGAGCCTGGTGGGGATTCCGCCCACGGGGGGCTTTATCGCCAAGTGGTATCTGGCGGTGGGAGCGTTGAACTGTAATATCCTGGTATTCAGTGTCCTTGGCCCGGCGGTACTGCTCGTTTCGGCGCTGCTGACGGCGGGGTATCTGTTCCCTGTTTCTATCCAGGGGTATCTGCCGGAAATTCATGAGAAGCTGAAGAGCGCGGATTCCGGGAAGGAAGAAGCAAAACGGGGAATGAATGAGACGGAATCCGCGGCACAGGAAACTGACACAAATGTCATAATGAGCGCACCGGAAGAAGGAGATGCGCCGGT
The DNA here is from genome assembly GCA_021202575.1 of Lachnospiraceae bacterium. GTDB lineage: Bacteria > Bacillota > Clostridia > Lachnospirales > Lachnospiraceae > RGIG6307. Next base: position 7,400 of record JAJQCU010000077.1, on the reverse strand, counting down.
TTATGAAAAGAAGGAAACCAACTGGCAGATGCTCTTTCCCATCGGCTGCATGACCCTGCTGGCGTTGTTTGTCGGGCTGTTCCCGGGGATTGTGACGCAGCTGGTCGGCCGGATCTTCTGAAGGGAGGCGTCATGTTACACTTTTTAATCGGGCTGGTGATCATTCTGCCCATGCTTGCCGGAGTGGTAGTGTTTTTCCTTCCGTTCCGAAGCAGAAAGCATATGGAAATTTTCCTGATGAGCATGGTCATTCTGACGTCGATCCTGGTATGGTATCTGATACTGCGGGAGTCGGTGGAAAGCTTTGTGGTGGTTTATTTCACGGGAAATCTGCAGATCAAGCTGGAAATGGATGGCCTGTCCAAGGTATTCGCGGGCCTTGTCAGTGTGCTCTGGCCCTTTTCCACTCTGTATTCCTTTGAGTATATGGAGCATGAAAAGCATGAGAAGGTATTTTTTCTGTTCTATACGGTGACATATGGGGTGACGCTGGGAATCGCGCTGGCGGGTAATCTGCTGACCATGTATTTTTTCTATGAGCTTCTGACGCTGTCGACGGTGCCGCTGGTGATTCATACCCTGAGCCGGGAGGCCATTCTGGCGGCCAGAAAATATCTGTACTATTCTCTGGGCGGCGCAGCCTTTGGCTTTATCGCTCTGATTTTCAGTATTGTCTATGGGGACGGCCAGTCCTTCGCGTACGGGGGTATTCTGGATATGGCACTGGTGGGCGACAGAGCCCAGCTGCTGCAGCTGGTCTATGTGCTTGCCTTTTTCGGCTTCGGCGTGAAGGCGGCGGTCTGCCCCTTTAATTCCTGGCTGCCGGACGCCGGTGTGGCGCCTACGCCGGTGACGGCCCTGTTGCACGCGGTGGCGGTGGTGAAGGCGGGAGCCTTCGCGATTATCCGGCTGACCTATTATGTTTATGGGGCGGATTTTTTTAGGGGAACCCCGGCACAGTATATTGTCATGGCGGCGGCCATATTTACCATTCTCTATGGTTCGGTGCGGGCTTTAAAGCAGACCCATTTCAAGCGGAGGCTGGCCTATTCCACCATTGCCAATATGTCCTATATTCTCTTTGGGGCGACACTGATGAGCCCGTTGGGACTGGCCGGGGCCTTATGCCATCTGATTTATCACGCGATGATTAAGATTGTGGCGGTTTTCTGTGCCGGCGCGGTGATTACGCAAACCGGGAAAACCTATATTTATGAGCTGGACGGCCTGGGGCGGCGGATGCCGGTGGTATTTGGCGCTTTTGCCGTAGCAGGGCTGGCTCTTCTGGGAATGCCGGGCACGGCGGGCTTTGTCAGCAAATGGGAGCTGATCAGGGCGGCCTTTGACAGTGGGACGCCGCTGGCGGTGGCGGGAGTGATTGCGCTGCTGATTTCGGCGCTTCTGACCTCCATTTATATGCTTTCGATACCGGTGAGGTCTTTTTTTCCGGCGAAGGATCTTGAGGGAAGCTTATTTGGCGGGGAGAAGGAAGTTGACACGGCGGTGATCAGTGAGGCGGTGGCGTGCGACGATACAGCTGACAGTGACGGAAAAGAGACTGATACAGTGGCTGTCAGCGGGGTGACAGATCCGGGCTGGCACATGCTGGTGCCTCTTCTGGTGTTTTCCGCGTTGATTGTGGTGTGCGGCGTGCATTCCGGCCCGATTGTGGAGCTGCTGGAGCAGATCGCGGCGGGAGAAATGTGATGTCTTAGGCTTATGGGGATCCTGAGGGGCGAAAGAAATTGAATCAGGATTCAACCGGTGGATAGGATGGAAAGATCATGACGATGGGTTTGGAGCAGGTCTGCGGCATGGGACTGCATTTTACGTGGGATGGCTTCCGCGCTGTCTTTGCTGTGCTGGCGGTCATTCTGTGGGCGGTGGCTACTTTATTCAGCCGGGAATATTTTCCAAAGGGAGAGAAGCTGACGGTCTTTTACCTTTCCTGGGCGGCGGCGTTCCTGGGAACGGTGGGCTTCTTCTTGTCCGCGGATTTTTATACGGCGCTGATCTGCTTCGAGGTGCTGAGCTTTTCCTCCTACCTGTGGGTGGTGCAGGAAAAGGAGGAGCCGGGCTCGAAGGAGGCGGGAGATTTGTATCTGGCTATTAGCGTGATCGGGGGATTGAGCGCCCTGATGGGAGTATTTCTGCTTTACACTCTGTTCGGGTCCGTGGAGTATTCTGTCCTTTATACGGCAGTCCGCGATGAAGCGGTGCTGGCTGGCGTTGGCCGGACTCAGCTATATGCGGCGGGGATATGCCTGATGGCGGGTTTCGGAGCCAAGGCGGGGGCCTGGCCGATTCACATCTGGCTTCCCAAAGCTCACGCGGTGGCGCCGGCACCGGCGTCCTCGGTCCTGTCGGGCATTCTGACCAAGGTGGGCGTGTTCGGCGTCTGGATGACGGCGCTTTGTGTTTTTTGGGGAAATGGGCTCTTTTTCTTTATTTTACTGCTTCTGGGAATCGTGACCATGCTGACGGGGGCGGTGCTGGCCATCTGGTCGGTGGATATCAAAAGAACCTTCGCCTGCTCCAGTGTGTCCCAGATTGGCTTTATCCTGACAGGAATCAGCTGTTTTGGGCTGATGCAGGGGGAGAGCGCGGTACCGATGCAGGGCTTTATGATTCATGTGATGAATCATTCCATCGCCAAGCTGGTGCTCTTTACCATCGCGGGCGTCATTGTGAAGCATACTCATTCCAGAAATTTGATTGTGATACAGGGCTGCGGACGCAAAAAGACGCTGCTGAAGCTGTGCTACGGCGCCGCGGCGTTAAGTCTCTCCGGCGTTGTGGGCTTTGCGGGCTACGCCAGCAAAACGCTGCTTCATGAGGGCATCACGGAGTATACGGAAATGGTGGCGGAGGGACTGCTGCCGGCAGCTGCCCTCGGCGGAATGCTGGTGCCGCTCCTGAAGGCAGTGGAAATTCTGTTCCTGGTGGCGGGCGGCTGTACCTTTGCGTATATGCTGAAGGTCTTTATGGTGGTCTTTGTGGAGAAAAACGCGGATCCCCAGGTGCAGAAAACCTATGACAGGAAGGGCCTGTATCTGTCAGGACCCATGAGCGTGATTCTGGCATGTCTCTCCGTACTCTTCCCGACAGTGGGGCTTTTGGGAAACTCCGTGGCGCGGATGGTGGGACGTGTGGGAGAAAAATTCCTGGGAGTGAGCTTTGAAAGTGTGGGCGTACAGATTTTTTCGGGGGAAGCGCTGCTTTCGAGCCTGATTTCTCTGTCCATCGGCGCTATCATATACGTATTCTTTATCCGCCGGGTTCTGGTGAAGGAAAGAGACGGCCACAGGGATTACGTGTACCGTCGGCAGCGGTGGCTGGATCTGGAAAGGAATATTTACAGGCCGCTGCTGCTTCGTCTGCTGCCGGGAGTGGGCGGTTTTGTGTGCGGCATTCTGGATCGTTTGCTGGATGTGACAGTATCGGTGTTCCTGAAAATTTCCGCGGTAATATGTATGGCGGCCAACTGTCTGGTGGACGGCGTGGTGGTGCTTCTGCGGCGGACATTATTTAAGGAATCGCCGGCATGGTCGGAGCTGGAGGAGGGCAACGCCCTGACCCATCTGGCGGGCAGCCTCCAAAACCGGGTGGGTGATGTGCTGGATGTGGTGTTTCAGCGGGAGGAGCCCCATCAGGACTACGAGCACAGGATTGCTTCCGGCTACAGGCGCATGCGGGAGACCTATATGCTGATCAGCAGGAGCCTGTCCTTCGGCCTGCTGCTGTTCTGCCTGGGACTGCTCCTGACTGTGCTGTACGTGCTGTTTTTCTGACAGCTCCTAAGGATATGTCGATCAATAACTTATGCATCTTGCACCGTCTAATACGTGAATCGCCGGTCTTAAAAGCCTCGCCGGTCACGCTTCGTTTCTACGGGCAAAGCCCGCATGCTGTACAGGTCTGCGCTAAACGTCCCCCGGACGTTTAGCGCCCCGCTACGGCTACGTTTTTAAAACCTGTGCTTCACGCATTATCCGGCACAATCTGCACAAGTTATTTTCCGACAGTTCCCAAGTATCAGCGTCGCTTGAGCGGATGCGCCGGGAGAGAGATCAGTCGCTGCCATATCCGCTGTGCCGGGTTTGGTCAAAGCCCGCAATCAGCGCCAGTTTTTCCGCGCGGGTCAGCCGTTTGATGGCAAACTCGCGCCGCATGGCGTCTTCCTTTGTTGAGTATTCTTCATAATAAACAAGCCGGACGGGCGTCCGGCCTTTTGTATATTTGGCGCCCCTTTTGGAATTATGGGCCTCCAGCCGTTTCTGTAAATCATTGGTCCATCCGGTGTAGAGGGTATCATCGCTGCACCGGAGAATGTAGGTGTAATTCATGACGCGCTCCGTTCGTGGGAGATCACTGTGAATTTCCGGAGATGATGCTCCGCTTGTTCATGGCGTTTCCCTTCTCATCAGGCGACTGATAAATTGTCTGCAATTATTATATACTTTTCCGCTTGATTTGCAAGCAGCATAAACCGGATGAGGAGCCTTGAGAAAAATAAAAAAGTTCTTGCAAACCATAGTAAAATATGCTAACATGAATGGCGTCTCTGATGAAGAGGACGTGAAAATGCGGCGCAGTAGCCAAGAGGTAAGGCAATGGTCTGCAACACCAGTATGCACCGGTTCAAATCCGGTCTGCGCCTTGGAGGAATCCCGGAAACGGGGTTCCTTTTTTGTTCTTCGAGTCTTGCGTGACGTTTGTTTTGCCATTATAATAAAGGCAGTCAAAGGATTTGCGATGGAAGGAGCGGCTGAAAATGAAAAAAAGAAGACCGCCGATTGGGATAGACAATTTTGAAAAACTGATCAAAGACGGATTTTATTATGTAGACAAAACCGGGATGATTAAGGAACTGTTGGAGAACTGGGGAGAGGTAAATCTCTTCACCCGTCCGCGCCGCTTTGGAAAAAGCCTGAATATGAGTATGCTGCAGCATTTCTTTGAGATTGGAGCTGACAGGAGTTTATTCGACGGCCTTGCAATCTCTGCAGAGACCACTTTGTGTAACGAGTGGCAGGGAAAGTATCCGGTAATCAGTCTGACACTGAAAGACTGCTGGGGGCTTGACTATCAGGACGCGTTAGAGCAGTTTGCGGGCGTTGTGAGCAGGGAAGCGGACCGGCATTTTTATCTTATGGACAGTGAGAGGCTGGACGAAGCGGATAAACAGACGCTTATTGATATGAAGATGAAAAGAGGCAATCTGGAAAGCGCCATTATGGTGTTATCCGGTTATCTTTATAAACACTGGGGGCAGCCGGCCATTGTCTTGATTGACGAATATGATGTTCCCCTGCAGAAAGCGGAATCGAATGATTATTATGATGAAATGACATCTTTTATCAGCCGGTTTTTCAGTCAGGGGATGAAGACGAATTCCAATATCAAAATGGCCGTTGTGACAGGCTGCCTTCGTATCGCTAAGGAGAGTATATTTACAGGTTTTAATAATCCACGGATGCATACCATCGTAGACGAAAGCTATGATGAATGGTTTGGCTTTACCGATCAGGAAGTCCGCCAGATGCTGGAGTATTATGGCATCAGCGAGTATTATGATGTCACCAGAGAGTGGTATGACGGCTATCTTTTCGGAAAAACCAGCGTCTACAGCCCATGGGACTTACTAAACTGGTGCGAACAGCTGATTAATACCTCTGATCGCATTCCCAGAAATTTCTGGTCCAATGCCAGTGGAAATGACATTATCCGACGTTTTGCTGATCAGGCTGACAAGCAGACGAGAGATCAGATTGCAGGACTGATAGAGGGTGGAACTGTCAATAAACAGGTAAAACTGGATCTGACATACAGAGAACTGGATGATACGATTGATAACCTGTGGAGCGTTCTCCTTACTACCGGATATTTGACTACGCGCGGCAGAAATGAGGACGGAAGTTATACCCTGGCAATCCCCAACAGGGAGGTCAGAGAGTTATTTGCTACGCAGGTGGATAAGTGGTTTAAAGAGAGGGTTCTGGATGATACGGACGGTCTCAGGGAATTTTTCAATGCGATTCTGGATGAGAATGAATCGGCAATGGAGGACCGCCTGATTGATTATATGGAGGGCTCCATCAGTTATCTGGACGTTGGGAAAGTAGAGAAAAAAGAAAATTTTTATCATGGTTTACTTCTTGGAATGCTCGCCAGCTTTAAAGAGTGGAATGTGGTATCTAATAGAGAAGCAGGAAAAGGACATCTGGATATTCTTGCATACCGGCGGCGTGAAAAATATGCTTTCATCATAGAAGTCAAATATTCAAAGGAAGAAGCAGATTTGGAGGCAGATGCGCAAAAGGCGTTGAATCAGATAGACGACAGGAAATATGATAAGGTCTTTGGCCGTCATCTGCCAGAGAGGATTGTCCATTATGGAATTGCTTTTTGTAAAACGGATTGCCGGGTGTTGAAGGAAGTGGCTCAGGATGGGGAGCAGTAAGAGATATACGCTGAAAGTTGCAGGATAATGTTGAACCGCTGAAAGAGAATTGATTCATATAAAAAAATCCTCAATCGGCGTGTTCAGAACCTGAGAAAATCCATAGAGTTCAATATCCGTGACCATGCGGCTGCCGTCCTCGATTCTGGAGATGGAGCCACGGCAGACATAGATCGCCAGAGTTTCCAGCCTTGCGGAGAGATCCTGCTGACTTAAGCCCTGTGCCTTGCGCAGCTGTCTTATCCTGGCACCGGTGATATTTTTCTTTTCTCCGTCGATAATCCTCGCCATAAGGTCTCCTTTTGTCTTGAAAACAGACATTTTTAATGTTATACTAACTACCGGAAAAGTTTGTCCCAAAACAGGACAAACTATGACATTTCAGGACGAAATCTGTCCATGCAAAACAAATCTGTCCGCCGGAGCGGACAACACGATAAATAAAATTTATTTGGATGACAATATATGTCCACGCCGTGCTGTATAGTGGAAAAAAACGAAAGAGGTACAGACAGTGAAACAAGAATCGGACGCCAAAACGGAGCGAATTCTGTCCATCTACTCCCGCCTGAAGGAAGGCCGGGTGATTTCCAGAGTACAGGCCGGCGCGGAGTATGGAGTCAATCCCAGAACCATTCAGAGAGACATATCAGATATCCAGAATTTCCTGCAAAATCAGAATAACGAAACCGGAGAGGTCCAGGAGATCATCTATGACCGGGAGGCTGGCGGCTACCGCCTGCAGACGAAGATCGACAGCCAGCTGAAGCCGGAAGAGCTGCTGGCTGTGTGCAAGGTCCTGCTTGAGAGCCGCTCCCTTGTCAGGGAGGAGCTTTTTCCCATTATTCACAAGCTATCCAACGCCTGCATTGACGATGAAAATTAGAAGCTGGTGAGGGAATATATTTCCAACGAAATGCATCATTACATCGAGCTT
>JAJQCU010000379.1 GCA_021202575.1 Lachnospiraceae bacterium | reverse complement strand
GGACTACCACGCCATGGACTCTGCCCTCCAACCTGGCGCTCTGCGTGAACCCTGACGAGACTTACTGCAAGGTGAAGGCGGCGGACGGCTACACCTACTATATGGCGCAGGCCCTGCTGGACACCGTGCTCGGAAAGCTGGGAAATGAAGAGACGCCGGCCTACGAGGTACTGGAAACCTATGTCGGCAAAGACCTGGAATATAAGGAATATGAGCCGCTCTTTGCCTGTGCCGGAGAGGCAGCCGCAAGGCAGAATAAAAAAGCGTTCTTCGTCACCTGTGATAACTACGTCACCATGTCCGATGGTACCGGCATCGTTCACATCGCGCCGGCCGTCGGTGAGGACGACAGCCGGGTGGGGAGAGATTACGATCTGCCGTTTGTGCAGTTTGTGGACAGTAAGGGAAACATGAGCGAGGAGACTCCCTACGCCGGTCTTTTCGTGAAAAAAGCGGACCCGGAGGTGATTAAGGACCTGGACGCGAGTGGCCAGCTTTTCGACGCGCCCAAATTTGAGCATGACTATCCCCACTGCTGGCGCTGCGACACCCCGCTGATTTACTACGCGAGGGAGTCCTGGTATATCCGGGAGACCGCGGTGCGGGATGATCTGGTGAGAAACAACAACACCGTCAACTGGATTCCCGAATCCATCGGCAAAGGCCGTTTCGGCAACTGGCTGGAGAATATTCAGGACTGGGCCATCTCCCGCAACCGTTACTGGGGGACTCCCTTAAATATCTGGGAATGCTCCTGCGGTTATCAGGAGTGTATCGGCAGCCGGGCGGAGCTGGCTGAAAAGGCCGGCGATCCGGAGGCGGCGAAGGTGGAGCTGCACCGGCCATATATTGATGAAGTGACCTACATCTGCCCGAAGTGCGGCGGCACCATGCACCGCGTGCCGGAGGTTATTGATTGTTGGTTTGACTCCGGCGCCATGCCCTTTGCCCAGCACCATTATCCATTTGAAAATCAGGAGCTGTTCAAAGAGCAGTTCCCGGCTCAGTTTATCTCCGAGGCGGTGGACCAGACCAGAGGGTGGTTCCACGCGCTGATGGCGGAGGGAACTTTATTATTTAACTGCAGCCCCTATGAGAACGTCATTGTGCTGGGCCATGTGCAGGATGAGAACGGCCAAAAGATGAGTAAGAGCAAGGGCAACGCGGTGGATCCCTTTGACGCGCTGGACAAGCACGGGGCGGACGCCATCCGCTGGTATTTTTATTCCAATTCCGCGCCCTGGCTGCCCAACCGCTTCCATGACAAGGCTGTGACCGAGGGCCGCAGTAAGTTCATGGGCACTCTGTGGAACACCTACGCGTTTTTTGTCCTGTATGCCAATATTGACAATTTTGACGCAACGAAATATGAGCTGGAATATGAGAAGCTGACCGTCATGGACCGGTGGCTTCTGTCCAGATTAAATTCCATGATTAAGGAAGTGGATCATGATCTGGAGAATTACCGCATTCCCGAGGCGGCCAGAGCCCTGGAAGCCTTTGTGGACGACATGAGCAACTGGTATGTGCGCCGCAGCAGAGAGCGTTTCTGGGCAAAGGGCATGGAGCAGGACAAGATCAACGCCTACATGACCCTGTACACGGCGCTGGTGTCCTTCTGCAAATGCGCCGCTCCCATGATTCCCTTTATGACTGAGGAAATCTATCGGAATCTGGTCTGCTCCATCGACAAGTCCGCGCCGGAGAGCATTCACCTTTGTGACTATCCGGTGGCGGATGAGAACCTGATCGATGAAAAGCTGGAGTCCGACATGGAGGAGCTGTTAAAGATTGTGGTCATGGGCCGGGCCGCCAGAAACGCCTCCGGGCTGAAAAACCGTCAGCCCATCGGCGAGATGGTGGTCAAGGCGCCGTCCGTGCTGGATCAGCTCTATACCGATATCATCGCGGACGAGCTGAATATCAAGGAAGTGAAGTTTGTGGACGATGTGTCTGCCTTCACCACCTATACCTTCAAGCCGCAGCTGCGCACCGTGGGTCCGAAATACGGCAAACAGCTGGGCGGAATCCAGAAGACGCTGGCTTCCCTTGACGGCAACGCCGCCTATGCGCAGCTAAAGAGCGAGGGCGCGTTGAAATTTACAGTCAATGACGTGGAAGTGGTGCTGACCGAGGACGATCTGTTGATCGACACCAAACAGCAGGAGGGCTACGCGATTGAGGCGGATAATACCGTCACCGTGGCGCTGAGCACCAGCCTGACGGAGGAGCTGATCGAAGAAGGCAACGTCAATGAGATCATCAGCAAGATTCAGACCATGAGAAAGGACGCCGGCTTCGAGGTCATGGATCATATCCGAGTCTCTTTAAACGGAAATGCCGCGCTTTCCGCCGTCCTTGAGAAAAATAAGGACGCGGTCGCTGGCAAGGTGCTGGCGGAAGAAATCACTTCCGACACAGATTATACGACTTCGAAGGAGTGGAGTATCAACGGGCAGAAGGTTGTGATTTCACTGGAGAAATGCTGAAATAAAAGGGCGAAGGGGTCAGTTTCTCAACGGGAACTGACCCTGAATTTCAGATTTTTGGCTGAAATCAGGTGATTTTTACTTTCTTTTGAGTAAAACCTGTGTTATACTCTCCGTGTATGCGTTAAGCAGACTTACACCATTACGATTTCAAAAACACTCGATAAGGAACTGAAGCAGGATGCATAAGTTTACGTAACAGTTCCAAAAACCACAGGAGGCTATGGAATGGCAAAGAAATCAGTTAAGAAAAAATTTGACAAGGAGCAATTCAAGAAAGAAGTTGCCTTTAACGTCAAGACTTTATATCGCAGAAATATTGAGGAAGCGACCGATCAGCAGCTCTTCCAGGCGGTGGCCTACGCGATCAAGGACGATATCGTGGACAACTGGATGGCGACCCAGAAGGCCTGGGAGGAGCAGGACCCCAAGATGGTATATTATATGTCCATGGAGTTTCTGATGGGCCGTGCCCTGGGCAATAACCTGATCAACTTAAAGAGCTATGGAGATATCAAGGAAGCGCTGGAGGAGCTGGGCCTGGATCTGAATGTGATCGAGGACCAGGAACCGGACGCGGCGTTAGGCAACGGCGGTCTGGGTCGTCTGGCAGCCTGCTTCCTGGATTCTCTGGCGAGCTTAAATTACGCGGCTTACGGCTGCGGCATCCGTTATCATTACGGAATGTTCAAGCAGAAGATCGAGAACGGCTTCCAGGTGGAGGTGCCGGATATGTGGCTGACCGAGGGCAATCCCTTTGAGTTAAAGCGCAAGGAGTACGCTCAGGAAATCCGTTTTGGCGGCCATGTGGTGACCGTGGCGGATGAGAACGGCAAGCTGCATTTCAGGCAGGAGGGCTATCAGTCCGTGATGGCGATCCCCTATGACCTTCCTATCGTGGGCTATGGCAACGGCATCGTCAATACTCTGCGTATCTGGGACGCGGAGGCCATCAACCGCTTCCAGCTGGACAAATTTGACAAGGGCGAGTACCGCCAGGCAGTGGAGCAGGAGAGCCTGGCCCACAATATCTGCGAGGTTCTGTATCCCAACGACAATCACTACGCGGGCAAGGAGCTGCGCTTAAAGCAGCAGTACTTCTTTATTTCCGCCTCTGTGCGCGCGGCGCTCAACAAATACATGCGTTCCCATGACGATATTCACGGCCTGCCTCAGAAGGTGACCTTCCAGATGAACGACACCCATCCTACAGTGGCGGTGGCCGAGCTGATGCGCGTGCTGGTGGATGATTATATGCTGGAGTGGGATGACGCCTGGGATATCACCACCAGAACCTGCTCCTACACAAACGACACCATCATGTCTGAGGCACTGGAAAAGTGGCCCATTGAGCTGTTCTCCAGGCTCCTGCCCCGTGTATACCAGATCGTGGAGGAGATCAACCGCAGATTTGTCAATGATATTTACCGCATGTATCCCGGCAATCAGGAGAAGGTGCGCAAGATGGCCATTATCTATGACGGACAGGTTAAGATGGCGCATCTGGCGATCGCGGCCAGCTACTCCGTCAACGGCGTGGCAAAGCTGCACACCGAGATTCTGAAGCATCAGGAGCTGAAGGACTTCTATGAGATGATGCCCTGGAAGTTCAATAATAAGACCAACGGCATCACTCAGAGACGTTTCCTGCTTCACGCCAACCCGCTTCTGGCAAGCTGGGTGACCGACCATGTGGGAGACGAGTGGATCACCGACCTTTCCAGACTGTCCGGCCTGAAGGTTTATGTGGACGATGAGAAGGCCCAGGCCGAGTTCATGAACATCAAGTATCAGAACAAGGTCCGCCTGGCCAAATATATTCTGGACAACAACGGCATCGAGGTTGATCCCCGCTCCATCTTTGACGTACAGGTTAAGAGGCTGCATGAGTACAAGAGACAGCTTCTGAATATTCTGCATGTGATGTATCTGTACAATGAGCTGAAGGACCATCCGGAGATGGACTTCTATCCCAGGACCTTTATCTTCGGCGCGAAGGCGGCAGCAGGCTATCAGATTGCCACGCTGACCAGCAAGCTGAGCAATTCCGTGGCGGATGTGATTAATAATGACGCCTCCATCAACGGCAAGATCAAGGTGGTATTTATTGAGGATTACCGCGTGTCCAACGCGGAACTGATTGTGGCGGCGGCGGATGTGTCCGAGCAGATTTCCACCGCTTCCAAGGAAGCCAGCGGTACCGGCAACATGAAGTTTATGCTCAACGGCGCTCCCACCCTTGGCACCATGGACGGCGCCAATGTGGAGATCGTGGAGGAAGTGGGCGAGGAGAATGCTTTCATCTTCGGACTGAGCGCGGATGAAGTCATTCAGTATGAGAACTTCGGCGGCTATAATCCCATGGAAATCTTCAATAATGATGATGATGTCCGCAGAGTGCTGATGCAGCTGATCAACGGCACCTACTCTGACGATACTGAGCTGTTCCGCCCGATTTACAACAGCCTGTTGAACACCCTGAGCACGGACAAGGCCGACAGATACTTTATTTTAAAGGATTTCAAGGCTTACGCTGAAGCGCAGCGCGAGGTGGAGAAGGCTTACAGGGATGAGAAGAGATGGGCGCGGATGGCCATGATGAACACGGCCTGTGTCGGCAAGTTCTCCTCCGACCGGACTATTCGGGAGTATGTGGACGAGATCTGGAAGCTGGACAAGGTGGTATTGGATAAATAAAATCAAAGCGGAAATCATAAATTATGAATATCAGCTGTGATTTTGAAGTAATCCGCGAACGGAATTGAAATCTGAACCTGTATTGGGGCCGGAATGAAAACCGGCTCCAATATTTTTGCATAAAAAAGACAGCGGCTGTTCATACTATCCTCAGTAGAAAAGTGAACGCCGGCCAAAGCGCGGCAGGCGGGAGCATTCACTTTCCCATATACGATACAGGAGGGATAGTTATGGAAAACAAAAATACAAATATGGCAGACCAGTTTGTCAGCAGGAGAAGGGAGAGGGCGATCATCGTGGGCTCTACGGTGCTTGTGCTGGCAGCGCTCACCATCGCCGGCCTTTATGTCAGCAACACGGCTCAGTCTCAGGATCTGATTTTGCAGGATATGACCGGAATTGAGGAAAATCTCACGGAAGATTCCTTCCCGGTCGCGGAGAAGGAGGCGGAGGATATGCAGGAGGTGGAGGATGTAGAATCCTCAACGGTGGAGAATCCGGGACGGACCGGCAGTTCCGCGTCATCTTCGTCTTCCGGCAGCAAAACTTCCGCGTCGACACAGGTCACATCCACGCTTCAGACCACGGATGAGCTGACCGCGGATGGAGTTTCGGAAGGGGAGCTGATGGAGGAGGATGTTCTGACGGAGGAAATGCTGGCGGAGACGGTGGAGGAAATGATGTATTCCTTTACCGGCGACGGCATGATCTGGCCCATTATGACGGACTATGAAATCCTGATTCCGTACAGCATGGACAAGGCGGTATACTTTACGACCCTTGACCAGTACAAATACAGCCCGGCCATGGTATTGTCAGCCGAGGTGGGAACTCCGGTGTTCGCCGTATCCGCGGGCAAGGTGATCTCCCGGTACTGGGATGAGGAAACCGGCTGGACCTATGAGATGGATTTAGGGGGCGGCTTCACCGCTTACTACGGGCAGCTTGACGTCTCGTCCATGGAAAAGGCAGAGGATACCTATGTGGCGGCGGGCGATCTGCTGGGGTATGTGGCGGAGCCTACGAAATACTATTCGCTGGAAGGGTCAAATCTGTATTTTGCGATGGAGAAGGACGGCACACCGGTATATCCGATGGACTATCTGGGGCAGGAGTAAAATCCTGCTCCTTTTTACGTGAGTGCCAGAGCCTGAAGCCGCGCGAAAAACTCCGGGAGCTTTTTGTCAATCCGGATAATCCGGCCTGTGCCGCTGTCCAGAAAACAGTGGGAGCTTTCCGCAGTGCAGACGATTTTTTCATTTACGGTCATGGTATAACCGAGCGTCAGCTTTACGGACGTCAGATCGAGAACCTGTACGGAGATTTCGATGACGTCCGGGAAGCTGGTGCTCTTTTTGTAATCGCATTTGACGGACACAACCGGGGAGCCGACGCCCTCGGCCTCCATTCTGTCATAGCCGTAGCCCAGCCGTTCCATGAAATCAATCCGGGCTTCTTCGCAGAAGCGGATGTAATTGGAGTGGTGTGTGATGCCCATTTTGTCGGTTTCATAATATTGAACCTTGTGTGTGTAAGGGGTCATGTCTTTTCCTCCCTGATGACAGGATTTATGAGCCCATAATATAAAATATCGGATGAAATTTCAAGAGAGAAGAAAAATGCGCCGGCTGCAAATTTGCGGGGTTATTTGCGAGGCATATAAAAGACTGCAAATGAAACGCGGCGCTTCAAAGATATTTCGTCTTGAATTTGAGGCGGAAGTCCTGTATCATAATGAAAGAAAACACAAGGAGGGGATACGGTCATGGCAAATGTAAAAGTCACGGAGGAAAAGATTTTGTACCGAAAAATGCTGAAAGCCTGTGAAATTCCGCTTCAGGACCTGCAGTGGGCCTACCTCCAGAAGCAGGCTGTGGAATCCCGCCTTTGCTGTGGCTCCTATTCCTCGGAAATTGACCGCGTCATTGTGGTGCTGAAGGATGGGAAAAAAGAGATGTTCCAGTTTGAGAGTATGGAGGAGGCGAAGGAGCTGCTCTCAAGGCTTCAGGAGGCGAAACCGGAGCTGGCTGTGGGGTATACGCCTGAGAACAGGGCGCTGTATGAAAGCCGCTGATCTCTTATAAGGCGGCCGGTTTGGGAAAGCATCCGGTGCATAAAGTCCGGTTATTTGCAAAATACTGCGTCAGGACGGGAGAAAATGACAGGAGACTGTGTGCCTGAAGCTGATGAATCAGGCTGTAAGGCAAAACGGGAAGGGTTTTTGGTATGGACGAAAGATTAAAAAAACAGCTGGATTTTATTCTGGAAATCGATAAAGAGAAAAATATCCTCCGGCAGACCCATCTGTCCGGTAACGGCCGGCGGGAAAATGACGCCGAGCATGCCTGGCACATGGCGATTATGGCCTATCTGCTGCGGGAATATTCCAATGAGGAAATCGATATCGCGAAAGTCATGCTGATGTGCCTGATTCATGATATTGTGGAGATTGAGGCCGGAGACACTTACGCTTATGACGAGGAAGGGCTTGCGACACAGAAGGACAGAGAGGAGGCCGCGAAGGAGAAGCTTTACTCTATCCTTCCCGGGGATCAGAAGGCGGAGCTGACGGCGCTGTTCGATGAGTTTGAGGAATCGGAGACGCCGGAGGCGAAATTCGCCCATGCTATGGATAATTTACAGCCGCTGCTTTTAAATAACAGCAACGGCGGAAGCGACTGGCGGGAGCACCAGGTGACCGCCGCCCAGGTGTACGCCCGGCAGGGAAAGACGAGGCAGGGCTCCGAGGTGCTGTACGAGGTGACGGATCAAATATTGAAGGAGCATATCCGGAAGGGGAACCTGAGAGAGTGAGTTCTTTTAGTTGCGTTGAGGCTTTTATGGCCTGCGATTCGCGTATTAGGCGGTGCAGGATGCGCAAGTTATTTCGTGACAGTCCCTTAGATAAAGGAGGTTCAGAGGAAGCAGATTCTTCGCGGGAAAGAGAAATGCGGGAATCCGATCCCGACAGAGTCCATC
>JAJQCU010000019.1 GCA_021202575.1 Lachnospiraceae bacterium | reverse complement strand
ACAAGTTGGTGGTGTACACACGTCAGCATAAGATGAAGAATGTTATATTCATCCCCGTGTTTTTCAAGACGTTCGTATGCTTCAAGGAGCAGCGCATAGTCCTCTTCTAATTCAGTCAGCCGGTCGTATTCCTTTGGAGACAATATGAATGCAGTAGGCTGATTGTTTTTAAGGACAATCAGCTGAGATTCGCTGTGGAGCCGGTCGAAAATACGGGAAGCCTGTCCTTTATTGAATTGTGAAATGGAGACGAGGCTCTTAGCTACATTTGTTGCAGATGGCATGAGTAACACCTTCTTTCTTTTGGCTGCTCTTAGTATATGCCATCGGTAGCGAAATTGCAACAGAATACAGAAAGTATATTGTAAAATTTTCATTACAATTCACATTGCATTGGAGTCAGGAACCATTACGCAGGAGTTCTATATGTCAAAGACGTTTGAACAGCTTGCAGATGTGGAGACGGGACTCTATTTACAAGGGTCTGCTTATGTGTAAAGAGCTCATTTGAGAGAAATGCTTTCGTCCACCTCGTTGACTTTTCGTCCAAAACAGGGTAGAATTTGGACGAAAGGAAAGCGGGGCTGGACGAAAAAATAAACAAACGTATCAGCCCCAGGTGATGTATGAGAAGTTTCGATTATTCTAAGCTTGCGCAAAAAACGTGGGATATGGAAATTATAACTTATCTGTCAAAGATACATGAATGCAAAGGTCGGCAGGGTTTATACGTTCGACAAAAACCGGTTGAATTAACCCGCATGATTGAAATTGCAAAGATTCAGAGTACTGAGGCATCGAATAAGATTGAAGGGATTGTGACAACCAGTACGAGAATGAAGCAGTTGGTGGAAGAAAAGACAACTCCTAGAAATCGTGATGAAAGCGAAATTATGGGTTATAGAGATGTTTTGAATACAATCCATGAGAGTCATGATTATATTCCGGTGAAACCCGCTTATATATTACAGTTGCACAGAGACCTGATGAAACATGCAGGATTGTCTTACGGTGGCCATTTTAAGAATGTGCAGAATTATATTAACGAAACGCGCCCGGATGGAATGCAGGTGACACGCTTTACACCGGTTGCTCCTTATGAAACAGAAATTGCAATTGAAGCAATTTGTGATAGTTATACAAGGACGTTGTCCATGGAGACGGTTGAACCACTTATTTTGATTCCGGCTTTTATATGTGATTTTCTGTGCATTCATCCTTTTAATGATGGAAATGGAAGAATGAGCCGATTGCTGACGCTTCTTTTGCTTTACCAGAACGGCTACGAGGTAGGAAAGTACGTCAGCATTGAAAAGAGGATTGAAGCCACAAAGGATGTCTATTATGATATGCTTGAGAAAGCAGATTATGGCTGGCATGAAGAGGAAAATGATGTAACGCCATTCATTCGCTATATGCTGAAAGTTATTTTGGCATGTTATATGGAATTTGAGGAACGAGTAGGACTCGTTGGGAAGGTTGGAGTAAGAAGTTCAGCCTACGATGTGGTCAAGGCATATGCTTCTGGCAAAGTGGGAAAGTTTACAAGTGCGGAGGTGATTGCGTCCTGTCCGGGTTTTGGACGTTCAGCAGTTATGGCAGCAATAAAACGCCTTGTAGAGGAGAAAGAAATTATAAAAATTGGGACAGGAAGAGCCACTTATTATGTCAGAACGGATTCCTCTGACGAGGATTATTTTATTCAGCCCAACTAAAATAGTGGTTGGGCTGTAGCTGAAAAGATTTTTGAAAAAAATGTTCTTATCCATTTGTTGACTTTTCGTCCAAAACGGGCAGAAATTGGATGAAAAACAGATGAGGTGGACGAAAAGCAGGAAACAACCAGTTAAATTTACGGCTGCTGACCTGAAGATACCGCACTTTAAAAGGAACCCGTCGGAGCACATCCGCATAAGATAGACCAAAAGAATTTTCAGGAAATCATTATGATATCTTTGAAAAAAACAGCGGCTTGCGTCGGGGCGGTGCTTTTGTGCGCGGCGGCGCTCATGGGCTGCGCACAGAAAGGCAGCGGCGGCTCCGGTTCCTCGCAGGTACTGGAGAAGGTGACCCTTAATGAAGTGGCTCATTCCATCTTTTACGTGCCCATGTATGTGGCCATTGAGGAAGGGTACTTTGAGGAGGAGGGCATTGAACTGGAGCTGGTAACCGGCTTTGGCGCGGATAAGACAATGACGGCGGTGCTCACCGGGGAGGCGGACATTGGTTTTATGGGCAGCGAGAGCAGTATCTACACCTATGTGCAGGGCATTGACGATCCGGTGGTCAATTTCGCGCAGCTGACACAGAGAGCGGGAAACTTTGTGGTGGCCAGGGAGCCCATCGAGGATTTTGACTGGAGTATGCTGGTCGGCGCGGATGTGCTGGGCGGCCGGACGGCCGGCATGCCGGAGATGGTATTTGAGTACGTTTTGAAAAAGAACGGCATCGACCCGGAGGAGGTCAATATCGACAAGAGCATCGATTTCGGCTCCACCGCGGCGGCCTTCTCTGGTGGAAAGGGTGAGTACAGTATTGAGTTCGAGCCCTACGCCACCTCCCTTGAGGTGAAGGGCGACGGCTATATCGTGGCTTCCGTCGGGGAGGCCTCCGGCTATGTGCCCTATACGGCCTTTAGTGCCACATCCTCTTATCTGGAGGAGCACGCGGACACGGTACAGGGCTTTGTGAACGCCCTGCAAAAGGGGCTGGATTACGTGAACAGCCACACGGCGGAGGAAATTGGGGCGGTGATCGCGCCTCAGTTTGAGGAGACGGAGGAGGAAAAACTGATTTTAATCGTGGAAAGATATGCCTCACAGGACACCTGGCCGGAGACGCTTATATTTTCACAGGACAGCTTTGAGCTGCTGGAGCAGATTTTGATCGAGGCCGGGGAGCTGGAAGAGATGGTGAGCTACGAAGCATTGGTGGATACTACCTTTGCGGAGACAGCGGCGGAGTGAAGATTGCATAATTCAGAGTCTTTTAAAAATGCGAAAAGTGTAGTACAATACTCTCATGTGTGCAAATGTCAGGCATGATAATTTCGTAATGTTTCCACCTGCGCGGCCGGATACACGGCCGGTCGCGGGTGGCAATGATTTGGAGGAAACATGGGAAGAGTATTCAGATTTCATAAGGACGTGGATACGGATCAGATTATCGCGTCCCAGTATTTATTGTATCCCAGCATTGATGAAATGAAGGTACATGCCTTTGAGTCGCTGGATGCAACCTTTGCCAGCCGGGTAAAGCCGGGGGATTTTGTGGTGGCGGATGAGAATTTTGGCTGCGGCTCCTCCAGGGAGCAGGCGCCCAGCGTGCTGAAAGCGCTGGGGGTGAAGGCGGTGGCGGCCAAATCCTTCGCCCGTATTTTTTACAGGAACGCTATCAATATCGGCCTGCCGGTGATTGTGTGCAGAGATCTGTATGACCATGTGAAGGACGGGGATGAGATGGAGCTGGACATGTCCGCCGGTGTGGCAGTGGTGAATGGCGTGGAGTACAGCTGCACAAAGCTGCCGGAGTATATGCAGGGCATTCTGGATCAGGGCGGCCTGATCGCGTCTTTGAACGCGGAGTGCGCTGATGGACAGGAGGCGTCGGTATGAGAAGAGAGATCCTGACGGGGATGAAAGGTAGCACTGACACGACTGTCGGCGGAAGAAAAGGATATATGACAGCGGTGAAGGCAGCGGACGATAAGCGGAAGGAGGGCGCGAGATGACAGAACCCATGACAATGGCGGAGAAGATAATTGCCGCCGCGGCCGGTGTGAATGAGGTGCGCCCTGGCGATATCCACACGGTGGAGGTGGACCAGCTGATGAGCAACGACGGCACCACCCACCTGACCATCGATATGTATCAGAAGCAATTAAAAAATCCCCGCATCGCGGACGTCTCCAAGCTGGTCTGGATTGTGGACCATAACGTGCCCTGCGACAGTCCCAAAACCGCCGCCAGTCACAAAAAGATGCGGGATTTTGCCAAAGAGCACGGGATTACCTTCTACGAGGGGCAGGGCGTGTGCCACCAGATCATGATGGAGAATCATGTGCGGCCCGGAGAATTGATCTTTGGCGCCGATTCCCACACCTGCGCCTATGGGGCGCTGGGGGCATTCGGAACCGGCGTGGGCTGCACGGATTATCTCTACGCCATGGTGACCGGCAAATCCTGGGTGCTGGTGCCGGAAACTCTGAAATTCAACCTGACAGGGAAGCTTAGGGAGGGTGTATACGCCAGAGACCTGATTCTGACCATCATCGGACAGATCGGCGCCAACGGAGCCAACTATAAGGCCATGGAATTTGGCGGCGAGGGGCTGAAAACTCTGAATATGTCCGACCGGATCTGCATCTGCAACCTGTGCGTGGAGGCGGGAGCCAAGACCGCGCTGATGGAGGCGGATGAGGTGGCTCTTGCTTATTTAAAAGAGCATGGCAGGGAGCCGAAGCATGTGTTTCACAGCGATGAGGGCGCACAGTACGCGCGGGTCTATGACATTGATCTGGGCAGCATTGAGCCCATCGTGGCGAAGCCCCACTTTGTGGACAATGTGGTTCCCGCGAAGGAGTGTCTGGGTGTGAAGATCGACGAGGCCTTTGCGGGCTCCTGCAATAACGGCAGGATTGAGGATCTGCGGGTAGTGGCCGACATTCTGAAAGGAAGGAAGGTTCATCCGCTGGTGCGCTTCCTGATTGTACCCGCCAGCAATACGGTATATCAGCAGGCTCTTCAGGAAGGACTGATGGATATTTTCATGGAGGCCGGAGCCATTGTCATGAACGCCAACTGCAGCGTCTGCTGGGGCAGCTGCCAGGGCGTCATCGGGGAGAAGGAGGTGCTGATCAGTACCGGCACCCGGAATTTCAAGGGCCGGGCCGGACACCCGGACAGCTTCGTGTATCTGGCAAGCGCCGCCACAGTGGCGGCCAGCGCGGTGGCGGGATGTATCACGACGGCAGACAGGCTGTAGGAGAACTGGAGAAAAAACGAAATGGATCAATTCACAGGAACCGTGTGGGTGCTCGGAGACGACATCGACACAGACATTATCATACCAACAGAATATCTGGCCTTAAAGACCGTGGAGGACATGAAGCCCTACGGCTTTTATCCGCTGCGTCCTGAGCTGCCCGGACTGATACAGCCCGGTGACATGATTGTGGCGGGCAAAAACTTTGGCTGCGGCTCCTCCAGGGAGCAGGCGCCCGAGATCATCAAGGCGCTGGGCGTCTCCTGCGTCATCGCGAAAAGCTTTGCCCGGATTTTTTTCAGAAATTCCATCAACAACGGCCTGCTTCTGATTGAGAATTCTCAGATTCAGGAGGCGGTGAAGGAGGGCGACCGCCTGACGGTACATACCAATCAGTATCTGGAGCATGAGGGCAGAAAATATCCCATCGAGGCGCTGCCGGATAATCTGCTGGACATTTTAAACGCCGGCGGCCTGGTGAAGGCCATGAGAAAGCTGAACGGGCTGGACTGACAGCGCACCGGTCAGGGCATGAGAAGGCCGGAACGGCGGAACTGACAGGATACCATGCGGCATCATATATACATGAAAAAGTTGGAAAAGAGGCCTGCCGGAACGGTTGAAACAGGAAGGAAATCATACCGGCACAGGAGAAATTTATGGCACAGACATTTATAGAAAAACTGATTGCCCGCAATATTGGCGCGGACAGCGTGAGGGCGGGCAATATCGTGACCCTGAATGTGGACAGGGTCATGATTCACGATATTTTTATTCCCTTTGTGGCTTCCAAATTTGAGGAGATGGGATTTTCAAAGCTCTGGGACCCGGATAAGGTGGTGCTGATTTACGACCATCTGGTTCCGGCCAGCCAGACGGATGATACGAGACATTTTCAGGTTGGCAACGCCTTTGTGAAAAAATACGGTATGAAAAATATCCACAGAAGCGATGGAATCTGCCATCAGCTGATGACGGAGGCCGGTTATGTGAAGCCCGGCGATGTGGTGTTCGGCACGGACAGCCACACTACCACCTACGGCTCTGTGGGCGCGTTCTCCACGGGCATCGGCTACACGGAGATGGCCAGCATCCTGGGAACCGGGAGGCTCTGGGTGAAGGTTCCCCAGACCATCCGGGTGAAAATCACGGGAAAGCTGGCTCCCAACGTGACCAGCAAGGACATCATTCTGACACTGATCGGCGATCTGGGTGCGGACGGGGCTACCTATAAGGCGCTGGAATTTGTGGGGGATACGGTGGAGGACATGACTGTCG
Organism: Lachnospiraceae bacterium; assembly: GCA_021202575.1. GTDB lineage: Bacteria > Bacillota > Clostridia > Lachnospirales > Lachnospiraceae > RGIG6307. The sequence continues at coordinate 1,922 of JAJQCU010000019.1, read as the reverse complement.
CCAGCCGCATGACCATCGCCAATATGGCCATTGAGGCAGGAGCCAAATGCGCCCTCTTTCGGGCTGATGAAAAGACCGCGGAGTACTGCCAGATTCCATTGACGGAAAAGGAGACTGGCCTGTTCGGGGATGAGGACGCGGATTACTGCCAGAAGATAGAATACCGGGCAGAGGACTTTGTGCCGGTGCTGGCCTGTCCGTCCCAGGTAGATAAAATCAGGCCCGCCCGGGAATTGAAGGATATCGCCATCGACCAGGTCTTTATCGGCTCCTGCACCAACGGCAGACTGGAGGACTTAATGGCGGCGGCGGAGATTCTGAAGGGAAAAAAGGTGGCTCCTTTCGTGAAGCTGATCGTTACCCCGGCCAGCCGTAAAATTTATCAGCAGGCGGCGGCCAATGGAACTCTGCAGATTCTGGCTGAAGCGGGAGCCATGATCACGCACCCGGCCTGCGGTTTATGCTGCGGACGGGCGGGCGGCATTCTGACGGACGGCGAGAGGATTGTGGCCACCAACAACCGCAATTTCCTGGGCCGTATGGGCACCAATAAAGTGGAAATCTATCTGGCTTCGCCTAAGACTGCGGCCGCCAGCGCCGTGGCCGGGAAAATCGTGCCGGCATGAGCAGTGGAAAGAGCGGCCGGGCGGCCAACGGGGGAAAAATCAGGGCTTTTTGGCAGTTTATGAAATTCTGCCTGGTGGGAGTTTCCAACGTTGTGGTCTGCGAGGGCATCTACGTGGTGCTGCTTTTTTGCGGAGTCCACTACCTGGCCGCCAATATTCTGGGGAATCTGATCAGTATTTTAAACGCTTATTTCTGGAGCAATCGTTTTGTTTTCAGGGCGGAGGAGGGGGAAAGAAGAGTCTGGTGGAAGGTGCTGGCCAAAACCTACGCAAGCTATGGCTTTTCTATGGCTCTCAGCGCCGGGCTTCTGGTGTTCTGGCTGGAGATTGTGATGCTGTCCCGGTATGTGGGGCGATTACTGGAGCAGCTTGCTGCCGTCGGGATTTTGCAGTGGCGTAAGGGCAGGGGGCTTGCCATAGACGCCTCCCGCATGGCGGAGCTTCTGGCGGAGGCTGTCAATCTGGTAATCACCATTCCCATTAATTTCTGCGTCAATAAGTTCTGGACCTACAGAAAACAGAAATAAAAAAGCTCCCGGGAACTGTGTGGAATCTGGGAGCCTTTCATATGTGTTGGAAGTATTATTCTGTTTTTAGCTCTTTTTGCGGATATCTGGATTCAAATTTGCGCTGCATTATTCTTGTGCTTTACCCGGTGGCCAGGATTTTGCCGTATTTTCCACGGACACTTCGGCTTCAGATTTCTTTACCTCGACAATGATAAACGGCGGACGTGTCCGGGCCGCGTCCAGGGCGCGCCACAGATATTCTCCCAGAATGCCCAGCATCAGCAGAATCAGGCCGGCGGAGATGAGCACGACGCACATCAGGGAGCTCCAGCCGGCGATGGGGGTTCCAACGGTGAATTTCTCCACCAGGACATTAATCAGGAGAATGACAGCCAAAACGTTGAAAAGAATCCCAACGAAGCTCATCATCCGGATGGGAAAATAGGAGAAGCTCATCATGGAGTCCAGCACCAGCTTGAATTTTTTGGAGAAGGTCCAGCGGGATTTGCCGATTTCCCGGTCTCTGCGGTGAATGTATACGCAGTCGGTCCGAAAGCCGGCCCACAGCACCTGCAGAGTCAGGGAGGAATTTTTCTCATTTAAAAGCTGCAGTACGCCGATGACCTGCCGGTCGAGGAGGTAGCAGTCGCAGCCGCCCTCGGGCATATTTTTGTTGATGGTTTTGCGCACGATGGAGTAGTACATATTGGCAAAAAAAATCTTGACCGGGTTTTCGTCCCGCTCTTCCCTGACGGCCAGCACCACCTTGTTGCCTTTTTTCCAGCTT
>JAJQCU010000275.1:6356-8250 GCA_021202575.1 Lachnospiraceae bacterium | reverse complement strand
ATGTAGCCCTTCGCGTACACCCGGCACAGCCCCTGAATACCAATCAGCGTCCGGTCCGGACGGGAAAACATTTTCACCGCCGCCAGCGTATGGGGATACTCCGTGCCAAAGCAATGAAGAATATCCGGCTCAAAGGAGGTCATAATGGAGCTTAAATCCTTCTCCATCTCCATGTCATAATTCTCCGCATCCAGACTGTCCTCCCGAAAGCCATAATACAGCAGATCATAGTCCTCATTGACCACCAGACTGCCCCGCACCTCCTCCTGCCCTTTGGCAATCGGAAACGCGAAGCCCAGCTGAATTCCCTGACTGGCCAGGTCACCGATCACCGCCCCGTACAGGCCCCCGACCCAGCCCTCCTTATTGCCCGCGTCCATATGAAGCTCAGCCGCGATCTGCGGCAACACCACATTACATACCCACAATACTCTCATAAAATATGCTTCCTCCCGGATATGCCGATGTTTTCAGTCACACCAACATACTGTTCAGACAATTTACCCCGAACGACTGCCCTTGGTTGAAAATTCTTCATGTAACGGCTTTATTGACTGAAAATCTGCTTATCACAGCGACTTTGTTGAATAACTATGAATACGACTGACTATGCGCTATGGAGATGAGACTCAGGTATTGTGGAAGCCCATGCTGACACAATACCCGCTTTCAGAGGCTCATCGGAATGTCCAGCGCGTCGGAGGGAGTTTCATAGTTATTCAACAAAGTCGTGTCACTAAGGCTAATCCCCTTTATTCAGCAAAGCCGCGTCACTAAGTCAGTTTGCTTCACGAATCCATCAGTCAAAGATCCAGTTTCTGTACGGCAGCAGCCGGATATCCACATCATACGCCGACTTCAGGAAAAACGCAAAATAAATCAGAAACGCCGCCGCGGTCCCCGCCGTCAGCACCTTCTTCCACCTTCCCTCCGGCAGATGATACAAAAGCGCCGGAATCAGAAACACCTGAATCACCTTGAAATAATTCCCCACCCGGGTCACCTCCGGAATGAACGACCCGAAGAGATTGATCACAAGCCCGGCCGCGTTCACCCACACATAAAAACGGATGTGCGGATTGCCCTCCTTCCACACCCCATAGCAGAGAAAACACAGCACCAGACAACACAGCCCCATCCCCACATTCACTATGGAAATACTTCCCGTGTCATACGCGGACTCCTCATAAAAGGGATAAAACAGAAAAATAATCCTTCGATAGACATCCTGAAACAGCACCATGCTCACAATCAGGGCCCCGCCCGCGGCCAGAATCCAGGGGCGAAGCTTCCTTTTAGAGAGCCAGTACAAAATCAGATAACCGGGAATGACCAGCAGCACCGACTTGTGAAACAGCGCCGCGAAGCAGATCCACAGAATAAATTTCAGATACTCCTCCCGCAACAGATATTTCGCGGCGTACATCACCATGGACACCACCAGATAATACAGCACACTGTTTAAACTGGAAAAATAATACCCGCTGGTCATCAGCAGAAACAGGCTTCCGAAAAACCACTCCGACTGGTCATACAGGGCTTTCACCATAAAAGCCACAGTCACCACAGAAAACAGGCCGAAAATCGGCAGATAGTTGTCGTACCCCCACAGCCTCTGCATCCAGTAGACAACAAAATTAAAGCCGGGCTCCGAGGCCACGTCCCGCCCGGCATAAATCAGCTTGAAATTTTCCCGGTAGACCCAGTAATCGTTGCCCACCGCGATCCGGCACGCGCTGACAGAGGCCATAAGCACAAAAATTCCCACCGCGGCCGCGATATTTTTCGCCTGCTGCCGTTCCGTTCCCCAGGGAATATTCCCTGTCAGCTTCTGTCTCGCGTAATTACCATTTTGAACCTGCCAGGCCAAAATCAGCACTGCCGCTGTCAATGT
>JAJQCU010000275.1:3263-6346 GCA_021202575.1 Lachnospiraceae bacterium | reverse complement strand
CCCCGTTTCCTCCTACCTTCGATAAATCAGATTCTTCAGCTTCTGATAAACCTTCGCGGTGGCCGCATTATCCGCCAGCGCCGTCCGCACAGGCTGAAGCGTCAGCATCAGCGCCGCCCGATAGCAAAACCTCTGCCATACCGGCATATACAGTGCCGTGATTTCCTTATGCTCCGCGGCGGAACGCTTTTTATTGGCGGAGGTCTCAGAGAAGCCGCCGCCCTCATAATCCGCCAGCGTCACAGGCACATACCGGGGACTGACCTTTTTTTCAAAAAAACACCAGAGAAAATGCTCGTAATCCGCCCTCACCCGGTACTTCGTGCGGTATCCCCGCTCCGCGAACAGGCTCCTGTGATACACGCAGGCCTGATGATTGGGCACATGCCGGTAGCAGGCGAAGGCGTCCATACGGGGATTGGACTGCACCACGCTGCCCCGCAGCATATCATACACATTCCCATAATAAAGCAGGGACTGCTCCATTCCCCCATCCGGACAGCTTTCATCTGCGGGCCGTCCTTCTTTGATGGTTTCCATATGTTCAGCTTCCACAGGGTCGGTTTCCATATCAGCAGCGGTGCCGGTCATTCCCGCCATAAACCGCTCCAGCGCGTCCGCGCCGTGAAAGGTATCCCCGCAGTTTAAAAAATACAGATACTCCCCCCGGGCCAGCGCCGCTCCCCGGTTCATCCCGTCGTAAATACAGGAATCCTTCTCCCGGAAAATACGCACCCGGGCCGCCATATCCGTGCCGGGAAACGCGCGGTCCGCCTCCCCGCCAAGCCAGCTCTCCAGCCTCTCCACCGACCCGTCCGCGGAGCCTGCGTCCTTGACGATCAGTTCATAATCCCGAAAGCTCTGGGAAGCGGAACTCTGCACTGTTTTCAATAACCTGTCGCCCGAATTCAGGCTCACCGTGATAATGCTAAGCCTCATCGCCCTCTTCCCTCTCCACTCTGCGGCCCTCCCTGATACCCCGGCATACCAGTCCCAAAGCCTTCCTCCACGGGATATCCTGACACATCAGCCTCCGCTTGGCAAACACGAACCGGAAAGCCCAGAGGGGCGCCGCCCATCCATACAGAAAATGGTAGAGCACTCCTCTGTCAAAAAAGAATTTTTCATGATATCCGGTAAACCAGGTGGAAGCTCTCGGGACCTCCTCCCCGATGCACACCGGCGTTTTATACAATTTCAGCCCGGCCTTAAGAAGCCCGCGGATAAAGAGGCTGTCCTCCCCGTTGCTGTAGCGCGCGCCGCCGCCGAACAGGGTGGAAAATCTGACGCCGATCTTTAAAAGCTTCTCCGTGCGAAACGCCATGCTGTAGGCCGGATACCGGCCGCAGTTCATCAGACCCACCGGCCCGAACTGATCATTCTGGTAGGTTTTGCGCGACGGATCCACCTCCACCTGAAAGAGCAGGCCGTCCGCCTCCGGATGGCTTTCAAATTCCGCCTCAATCGCCCCGGCGTACCCCTCCCGGTAAACGATATCCTCATCGCTGAAAATACAATATTCCCGCTCCGCGTAAGACAGAGCCAGGTTGCGGCTCCTGCCCACGCCCCGCTCCGTTGAATAACAGACTCTTACCCTGCCGCCTGACACCGCGGGCCGGGCACTTCCTTCCCCCTCACGCGTAAGAGGGCATGGCTCATTTTTCTCCCCGTCGCGGGGCAGCAGGAACTGCTCCCTGCCTTCCCTGTCGCACTGATTTACAATCACGGCATCGGAATTCAGCCTCATCTTATTGATCAACTCCGGCACGTCCGCGTTCAGGCTCGATACCAGCACCTCCACCGCCATTATCTTCCCTCCCGGCCTTTTTTACCGCCGCGAAAAAAACGCCGGGGAGACTCCGTCCCGTAATACCGGCGCAAAAGCCTCCTGTCAGAATTCCACAATACCGCGCCCGCCAGAGATATCTCCTGCTGCCTGTAATAGGAAAGCACCCGTTCAATCACAGCGCCGGAATCCACGCCGGCCTCCACCACCAGAATCACCCCGTCAACACTTCTGAGCTTTGACGCTCCCTCCGGAAACTGCAGGGTCCCCATCACACCCTCCCAGCGCTTTTGGGGGAACGTGGACTGAAACCAGGCCAAAGCCTCCATGCAGCCGATGGAACCACTGACTCCAACCAGCGCGATATTTTCAAGCTTCTCTGTCCCGTATCTGACATTCTCCATAAGCTCCGCCTGGCCGTCAGCCCCAAAGACCTTCAGCCCGTGCCTTTTTTTCAGCTGTCCCGGCAGATAAACCCGGTCGTCGGAAAGGTACGAAAGCCACACAGTCATACAGCACAAAAACAGGCCGATCAGCGCCCCCAGCACCGTGGCGCGGAACGTCCTGACATCCGCCGTGATCAGATAAGCCTGCTCCGGACTGTCAACCACCCGGACGCTGTCAAGCTCCCTCTGGCCTTCGGCAAACTCCGGCAGCCATTCCTCGTAGCACCTGGCAATGGCCAGGGACAGCTCCGGATCAGAGGTGACCACCGACAGAGTCTGCAGCCTGACGTCCGCCGGTACTGTGGTGCTGACATAAGCGGCCAGCTCCGTTTCCGAAATCTCATAACCCAGAGCCCGGGAAATCCTCCCCTGAATCTCATCGCAGACAATCCACTCATTCCAGGTATACTCATTAAAATAATCCGTCGCGTAGGAGTCGGAGGCGTCCGGATCCACCGCGTATTCCATATAAAAAATCACGTCCGCCTGATATTCCCTGGCGGGCGCGAACACCACCTTCACCAGAAAATACCCTCCGCCAAGCACCAGAGCGCCGGCCAGGGCGGAGAGTACAAACACATACCATTTCCGCAGCATCCGCAGCAGAAACAATTTCAAATCAAAGGGCTCCCTGTAGAAATCCCACGTCCGTTCTTCTTCCATTTCCGTCATTCCTCATCGTCCGCATACGCGGTTCGCGCCATAAGCCTTTTCGCCTGTCCGCCTCTGTTATCCTCCGGCCGCGTCATTCCTCACCATCCGCATACCCGGTGCGCGCCATATGCCTGTTCGCGTGTCGGCCTCGGTTAACCTCGGGCCGCGGCATGCCGACACAGCCCCCGAGGCGGCCG
>JAJQCU010000275.1:0-3253 GCA_021202575.1 Lachnospiraceae bacterium | reverse complement strand
ATCATCCACATAGGCGGCCTTGTCCGCCTCCTTCTGTCGGTATATCTCCTCCTTAAAGGCGGTCACCTGCTCCGCCTCCACCCCCTCGGTGCTGTCCGGCCAGAACAGGATTTTCAGGGTCAGCATCATCAGCCGCAGATCCAGCCAGATGGAATAATTTTCAATGTAGGTCAGATCCAGCTTCAGCTTATCATAAGGAGTCGTATTGTACTTGCCGTAAATCTGCGCATACCCGGCCAGTCCCGCCTTCACCTTCGTGCGGTAAATAAATTCCGGCATCACCTCCATGTACTGGCGGATAATCTCCGGCCGCTCCGGCCTGGGACCCACAAAGGACATGTCCCCCCTCAGAATATTGATCAGCTGGGGCAGCTCGTCCAGCCTGCACTTGCGGATCACTCTGCCCACCGGCGTAATCCGGTCGTCATTTTTGCTGGCCAGCCTGGCCACGCCGTCCTTCTCCGCGTCCACCCGCATGCTGCGGAATTTCAGAATATAAAACTCCCGCATATCCTCCGTGCAGCGGATCTGCTTATACAGGACAGGTCCGCCGTCGTAAAGCTTGACCGCCAGGGCTGTCAGCAGCATAAAGGGCGAAGCTAACACCAGCAAAATCAGGGAGAGCACAATGTCCATCAGCCGCTTGATAAATTTCTCCTCTACCCGCAGGCTGTATTCCCTGGTCAGGAACATGGGCGTATCAAAGATGTGCATCTCCTCCGCCCCGCCCAGAATCACATCGGAAATTTTGGGAAGAATGTAGGTCCGGATTCCCTTCCCGTAGCAGAATTTAAAAATCTTATTGCGGCTGCCCACATCGATATCCCCGATCACCACCGCGTCATAGCGCTCGCAGGCCTCCGCGCACACTTTATCCAGTCCCTCCCGGATGTCCATGCACTTGCTGATGATATACTTATCCTTGCGGCTCTCAAATTTTCTGACCAGATCATCGTAGGGCCGCTCCCCATGCACCAGCAGCAGCCGCCTGGGCGGAAAAATCCTGCGGTACAGCCAGTAAAAAAACAGGGAGCACGCAAACGACACCACCGCCTGGTAAATCGTCATTTTCACAAAGGTGGGAGGATACATCAGCCCCCAGTTCATCAGGGAGATCTGTCCGTAGGTAATCACATTGGTAGCGGTGATGGAGAACATCTGGGAAAAGATGACCTCCGAGGCCTTAAGATAGCCGATATTGAGCCCACCGTACATGGTGGAAAAGGCAAAGAGCAATACCACGTAAATCGCGATGGCAAGCCAGTGCCCCTTTGTAGTAAACCACAGATTATTGCGAATCTGGATGGAATATATATTGTACCAGAAATAGCAGTAGACCAGCGATTCGCTGGCGATCGTAATTACGGAAAAGCACAGTACAATCAGTCTTTTGAATTCAGCAAATCTTTTCATCTATACCCTCCGGCGCACTGCCCTGAAAGCCCAGAAGCAGAAATTATAGCCGCTGTATAAAACTCCAAGCTTCTCTACCTTCCGGTACAGAACCCAGATTCTTTTCACCGCCGTCAGCTTATTGGAGGAAAGGCTCCCCGCTGGCCTGCGGTATCTGACCAGCGTTTCCTGAAAGCCCCGGGCGGTATAGCCCATGCGCAGAAGCTGCCACCACAGGGCCGTATCCTCGCTTCTGACGTCAGGCATCCGGATCAGGGAACGGCCGATCTGCTCCGTGTCCAGCATGACCGTGGAGGTAAAGATCGTGGTGTTGCGCAGCGCCCGCCGGTAAGTCAGCGAGGACGGTACATGGACCACCTTCCCAAGCCCTTCTCCCTGTTCATTGGCAAACTCATAATTGGCAAAGCAGAAGGCAGCCTTTTTTCCCCTCATGAAGCCAAGCTGGCACAGCAGCTTGTCCGGCTCCCAGATATCATCCGCGTCCAGATAGGCGATATAACGTCCCCGCGACTGCTCCACTCCCAGATTCCTCGCCGCCGCCGGACCACGGTTCTCATCCATCCAGATTACGCGGATCCGATCATCTGCAAGCCCCTCCAGGTATTCCGCCAGAAGCTCTCTGGTTCCATCCGTGGAGTTGTCCTCTATGAGAAACAGTTCCCAGTTTGTGTAGCTCTGGGCGCGGACGTATCCTATCGTTTCCAGAATGTATTTTTTTACATTATATACAGGTGTGATAATGCTCACCAGGTCATTCATGTCTCTTCCTCGGGTGTGATTTTGATATATGCTATATATTGCCCCGATAATGTTACCAAATTGTAATCGGCGGGCATGGCAAGCTCCGTCTCCCAGGAGGAGAGCACGATCAGGCAGTCCGGCTGCGTTTTCTTCACATAGGAAAGCAGGATTTTGGAATTGCCAGCGCTTATCTCATCCTGTGCAAGAATGTCACAGATCCGGGACAGCTCCCCGTAGTCGTACTCCACATACCCCTTCGCCTGGGTATCCCACAGATCCCTGCCGTACACGGGATACCAGTCCGCGCTGTACAGACGGGCGTACATGATCAGATCCTTGTCCCCCAATATCTGAAGCTCTCTCTCTCCCACAGCCTCCCTCAGGCCGTCGAAGGCCTCCCCGGCCCAGGCCGGAATCCCATAACCTTCCGACTCCTCCTGGCCGTCGAAAGCGTGAAAATTCGTGGCCGCAAAAAACAGGAAAATTACACACAGGGGAACAGCCGCGGTCCATAGCCTCCGTTTATCCCGTTTTTTCATCCGGGCTGTATTCCCCCCGGCGGCTGTATCCGCCGACTCAAAAAGCTCTTCAGGCCTTTCCTCATCTGTTGTACCCAAATCTATGATGCCATCAGAACTTCTCTCCGCCGCAAGGCAGCCTCCCAGGGCCAGCACCGGGATTACCGGCACAGTCATCAGCAGATCCTGCCAGTCATAAAAGCCGCTGTATCCGCACAAAAGAAGCGCCGCCGTGAACGGCAGAAAGGTCAGCAGACATAAAGCGGCAGAGGCTGACGCAAACCGTTTCCGGGTCATTCCCCCCGCCTGAAAAATCAAGAAAACACTGACCGCAAATAAAAGAAGCGCCGCGCCCTGCTCCGGCTTAAAATCCGCCGTGCCCTCCTGCCATTTCAGGAAATACTGATTCATGCCCGCGCCCTCCTTTTCTGCCACAGGGACGCCAGGAAAAATACTCCGATGACCAGAGCGCAGTAGCCGATTCCATAGGTGGTCCACACAAGCGTGGCCTCGCACACCGCCGCCAGAAGGGCCTCAGGCCACCTCTTCCGGCAGCAGGCCAGCACACTGAAAGGCAGCAG
>JAJQCU010000265.1 GCA_021202575.1 Lachnospiraceae bacterium | reverse complement strand
GAGCAATCCATGGTATCATACCTTTTCATCGCTTTAATTATTATTAAAGTACAGATGTAAGAGAAAAATCCAGTCAATAACTGATTTTTGAAAGCTGTTATTGCGGAAAATAAATGAATGAAAACCGGAGGATGAGTATGTATAAAATTATCGCGTGCGACCTGGACGAGACCCTGCTGAAGCTGGACAGGACCATCGATCCGAAGGACATTGAGGCCATTCGGGAGGCGGGGAGGCGGGGCGTGAAGTTTGTGCCGGCCACCGGCAGGGGCTATGCCTCCGTGCAGGGAACCTTAAAGGAGCTGGGGCTCTGGCAGAAGGAGGGAGAATATGTGATTTCCTTTAACGGCGGCGCTGTCACGGAAAATAAGGGAAACCGGCTGCTTCATTTTGAGGGGCTGCCATTTGACCTGGCCCGGGAGCTGTACCGCAGAGGGCTTTCTTATGACGTATGCGTTAACGTTTATACGCGGGATATGGTGTACGCGTACAATCTGTTTCAGGGAGAGATTGACTATCTGGCCGGGCGCATGGAGATCAGGGAAATCTTTTCGGAGGATATTGAATTTCTCAGTGGGCAGGAGATCGTGAAGGTGCTCTACACCAACACGGATCGCGCTTATCTGAACCGGATTGAGAATGACCTGAAGGATATCACCGGGGATATTGATGTTTCCTATTCCTCCAACCGTTATATCGAGTTTAATCACCGGGGCGTCAATAAGGGGCAGGGGCTGTTGTCGTTAGCCAGGCTGCTGGGAGTGGAGCCCTCTGAAACCATCGCCATCGGGGATAATTACAATGATCTGTCCATGATTAAGGCGGCCGGGCTTGGCGTGGGGGTGCGCAACACAGTGGAGGGCATGAAGGGGGAGTGCGATTTTATTACGGAGGCGGACTGCAATGAGTGCGCTGTGGCGGAGGTGATCCGCAGGTTTGTACTTTGAATGTTACTATTTAAGCAATCTTAGCCCTGTAAGGACGGAAAAGCACGCGAAGCGGGCGAGGTTCGTACCCGTGGGGCGTCTCGTAGAGGGTAGCGGCTGTGAGTAATAACCTGTGAAGGGATTTTCGCTGAAAAAGAAAGTGGAATTTGTAAAAAAGAGCCAAATTCAGGGGCAATTTATAGTGAATCTTGAACAGAATTTCCCTTGACGAATCGATTGTATGCATGTATACTGAACCACATAAACGAGAAACAAAGGCGTTTTTGGTCTGACCGGCCAAAGGCGCCTTTATTGTTTTTCCCAAAGGCGGCTGTACACCGGGAAAGCTGTGCAGGGGATGGAAACATACCAGGCGCGGCGAACAGGAACAGGTCCGTTTTGTAAATCCGGAGAAAAAGCGATGATTAAACTGGAAAATGTAAACAAATATTTTGGAGACCTCCACGTTTTAAAGGACGTGAACCTGGAGGTGAAGGAGGGGGAAAAGCTGGTGATTATCGGCCCCTCCGGCTCCGGCAAGTCCACCACCGTGCGGTGCATGAATTATCTGGAGACGCCCACCAGCGGCCATGTGTACCTGGACGGGGAGGAGCTGACCCACAAAAATAAGACCCGGCTGGTGAGAGACACCACCTCCATGGTTTTCCAGCAGTTCAACCTGTATCCCCACATGACAGTGCTGAAAAATCTGACGCTGGCGCCCATGAAGCTTCATCACAAGAGCAAAAAGGAGGCGGAGGAGCTGGCGTACCGTTATCTGGATGTGGTTGGGCTGACAGACAAGGCCCATGTGTATCCGGATACCCTCTCCGGCGGGCAGCAGCAGAGAATCGCCATTGCCAGGGCTCTTTGCACACAGACAAAGATTATTCTGTTTGACGAGCCTACCTCGGCGCTGGACCCGGAGACCATCCAGGAGGTTCTGGATGTGATGATTAAGCTGGCCCATGAGGAAAATATCACCATGGTGGTGGTGACCCATGAGATGGGCTTTGCAAGGCAGGTGGCTGACCGGGTGATTTTCATGGCGGACGGCCGGATCCTGGAGGAGGCGCCGCCGGAGGAGTTTTTTGATCATCCGAAGAATGAGAGGGTGCAGCAGTTTCTGGGGAAGATCATCCGCAAATAAAGGATTTGCCTGTATTTCTGAGATCCGGTTCCGGAAAGGATATGTCTGAAAAAGACAGCAAAGCATAAAAATGATTTTATCCTGTGAAAATGTATTCATTTTTCACGGAATAAAATAAATGGGAACGCGCGGCTCCCGTCAGGAGCTGTCGTATTGATTGACAGATCTTTATCATGATTGCCGCGCAGAAATGAGGAGAATATTATGAAAAAGAAAAGAGTAGCGGCGTTGTTGCTTTCCTCCCTGATGGCGGTGTCCATGCTGGCGGGCTGCGGCAGTTCCTCCAGCACTTCCTCTTCGGAAGCGGAGGAGACGGAAGAAACTGTTGATGAGACGGAGGAGGAAGCGTCAGAAGAATCTGAGGAAGCGGCGGACGAAACCGAGTACGCGGAGGATGTGCAGGCCATTATCGACAGAGGCGTCCTGAGAGTGGGCGTCAAAAACGCCGTCATCGGCTTCGGCTATCAGGATGAGCTGACCGGTGAGTACGAGGGTATGGAGATTGAGCTGGCGCAGATGATCGCTGATTACCTGGGCGTGGACGTGGAGTACACGGCGGTGACCGCCGCCACCAGAACTGAGCTTCTGGATTCCGGGGATATCGACTGCGTGCTGGCCACCTTCACCATCACGGAGGAGAGGCAGAAGAGCTGGGATTTCACGACTCCCTATTATACGGATTATGTGACCGTTCTGGTGGAGAATTCCTCCGGCATCACGTCTCTTGCTGACCTGGTGGACGCGAAGGTAGGCGTTTCCTCCGGTTCCACCTCCGCCAAGAGTCTGACAGAGGCCATGATTGAGGGCGGCTATATCGACGGCACGGAGTATGACGCGGACACCTTTGACGCGGCGACCTGGACCACGGGCATCAGCTTCCAGCAGTATGACGATTATCCCACCATTTCCACCGCGCTTTCAGCCGGTGAGGTGGACGCCTTCTGTGTGGATAAGTCCATCCTGGCAGTTTACAATACGGATTCCCGCTCCTACATTGAGGATGAGTTCGCTCCCCAGGAGTACGGCGTCGCCACCACAAAGGATTCCGGCATGAGCGAGCTGTGCGAGACGCTGATTACGGGCTGGCTTGAGGACGGCACCATCGACGGACTGATCACGGAGTATGGAATCGACTAACTTCCCGGATATCCGTTTTTAAACAATTATAACTTTTGACAGGGCTGTGCTTTTCATAAAGCACCGGCCCTGGATATTTGACTTATGGACAGGAGATAAAAAGTGGCTCAGTTATTCTCCCTTGACGCATGGAAAAAAATATGGACCTTCCGGGCAGTTTTCTTACAGGGCCTGGGCACTACGGCGCTGACCGCCGTCTTTGGGCTGCTGCTGGCTCTGGCCATTGGTATTGTGCTGGGCCTGTTCGCAACAGGCAGCGTAAGGCCTTTGAAGGTTATCGCCCGGGTTTACGTGGAGGTGGTGCAGAACACGCCCTTGCTTTTGCAGATGTGTTTTCTGTACTATGCGCTGGCCTTTGGGGGCGTCAGTCTGGGAATTATCCGGACGGGTATTCTGGCGCTGGGAATTTATCACGGGGCTTATGTCTCGGAGGTGATCCGGGCGGGCATTGAGGCGATTCCCAAGGGGCAGTTTGACGCCGCGTCGTCTCAGGGCTTTGGCTATATTCAGAAGATGTACTATATTATTTTACCTCAGAGCATCAAGATTATTCTGCCGCCCATGGTCAATCAGGTGGTCAATCTGATCAAAAACACGTCCTGCCTGTACATTGTGGGAGGGGCGGACTTAATTTCAGCCACCTACAATTTTGTCACCGGCGAGTCCACCGGCGGCGCCTACGCGCCCGCCTATCTGGTCAGCGGCCTTCTGTTTTTCCTGGTGTGCTGTCCGCTTTCCAGTGTCGCCAGTATGTGGGAGATTTCCTTAAAGCAGCGGGAAGGCAGGACGAAGAAGGTTGTGAAGCGCTTGGGAAGGATGGTGTAGCATGGAAAACATAAAGGGAAGCATTTCCATCATCACAAATTCCGCGGTTCTGATTTATCTGATGAAGGGCGTGGCTTTTACGCTGGTGATTTCCGTGACGGCGGTGCTGTTCGGTCTCGTCATCGGCTCGGTTCTGGCGATGCTCCGCAATTACTGCAATAAGGGGCCGGTCAGGATTCTGAAATGGCTGGCCACGGCGTATATTGAGATTTTCAGGAATACGCCGCTGTTATTGTGGATTTTTGTGTGTATGATTTTCTGCCCGTGTCCCGGCTTTCTGGAGCATAAAATGTTCGGCCTGTCCTCGGCGGAGGTGAAGCTTTTATTTAAGACGGTGGTGGCGCTGGTGTTATTTACCTCGTCGGTGATCGCGGAGATTGTCCGGGGCGGCTTAAATAGTGTGGCTCACGGACAATTTGAGGCGGGGCGGTCCCAGGGCTTTGGCACGGTGCGGATCATGTGGCACATTGTGCTGCCCCAGGCTTACAATAACATCATTCCCACGCTGTTAAGCCAGGTGATCACCACGGTGAAGGATTCCTCCTACCTGGCCAATGTGGCGACCATCGAGCTGATGGCCCGCACCAAGAAGCTTCTGAGCTCCGCTCACAGATATAACGGCCTGAATACGGTCAATGTCAGCGATGTGTTTGTGCTGTTCGGCTTTGCCTGTCTGATCTATTTCGCCATCAATTTTACATTGTCCTGTATGGTGAGGAGTATCAAGAATAAGAGGCTGAAGAAAGCAAGGCAGGCACAGCTGGCGCAGACGCTGAACGCGGCGAACAGCACTTGAGGAGGCAGCGAAATGAAACAGTATGTAATCACGCTTTCCCGGCAGTTCGGCAGTCTGGGCCGCACCATCGCCCAGCAGCTGGCTGAGGAACTGGAGATTGATTTTTATGACAGGGATATTGTGGAGGAGACCGCGAAAAGGATGGGTCTGCCGGTGTCTGTGATCAGCAGCAAGGAGGAGAATTCCAACAATGCCCTGTTTAAGCGGCAGTATCCGCTGGGGATGGGCGTTTCCAGCATGCAGGACGAGATTTTCGGTATTCAGACCAATATTATCCGGGATCTGGCCAAAAGGGAATCCTGCATTATCGTGGGGCGCTGCGCGGACAGCATTCTCCGGGATTTTGAGAATTCTTTGAGCGTCTATATTTATGCGCCGGCGGAGGCCCGGCTCAAAAACTGCACGGAGACGCTTGGCATGGAGGAGAAGGAAGCCCGCAGGATGATCCGGGAGGTGGACCGCTCCAGGGAGCTGTACCACAGGAGGTATTGCCCGGAATATAACGGGCCGTCCACCAATAAGGATCTGATGATTGATTCGTCGGCCTTTGGGGTGGAAAAAACGGTGGAGCTTTTAGCTTATATTGCGAGAGACAGGTTTGGGGAGCGGGGATGATCGCTTCATGATTTCGCGCTAAATCCGGCAAATAAGAGTCTGATTATTGGTTCTGTCAGGTGCCTTCATTAAAAACCCCCGTCAGCAGCTTTGCATAAGGCTGTTAGCGGGGCTCTTTGATTGGTATTATCCGAATTTCGCTTTCAGGTATTCTGACAGCTTCCCATTTTCTCTATAATCCACCGGGCATTCAATGATGCAGGGAATCTCCTGGCGGAACGCGTCCTCCAGGGTGGGCAGCAGATCCTCCGCCTTCTCAATGCGGTAGCCCTTCGCGTGCATACTCTCTGCGTATTTCACAAAATCGGGATTGGTGAAATCCACATAGCAGCTGCTCTGGTAACGGTCCATCTGCTTCCACTTGATCAGGCCGTAGCTTGCGTCGGTGAAAATCAGGGTGACGATGGGAATGTGTTCCCTTAAGGCTGTCTCGTACTCCTGGCTGTTCATCATGAAGCCGCCGTCGCCGGAGATGGCCAGCACCTTTCTGTCGGGAAACACCAGCTTGGCCGCCACCGCGCCTGGAACGGCGATTCCCATGGTGGCGAAGCCGTTGGAAATGATGCGGGTGTTGGGCCGGTAGCAGTTGTATTCTCTGGCAATCCACATTTTGTGGGCGCCCACATCGGAGATGACAATGTCGTTTTCTCCCATAAATTTCCGCACGTCATACAGAATCCTCTGGGGTTTCATCGGGAAGGAGCTGTCGTTTGCGAAGCTCTCGTATTCCTCCCGCATTTTGTCCTTCAACGCCAGAAATTCCGTCGGCTCCTCCTTGGGCTCGCAGCGGTAGAGGAGCTGCTGCAGGGAATAGGAGATGTCCCCGATGACTTGGGCGTCGGGCTGGAAGAATTTATTGATGTGGGCCGGGCGGGTATCGATGTGCAGGATGGGGTGGCTCTCATCCTGATTCCACTTGCGCGGCGCGAATTCCACGATGTCGTAGCCCACCGCGATGACCAGGTCAGCCATGTCCATAAAGCGGTTCTGATAGTCCCGCTGGGTGATGCCGATGGTCCACATGGAATATTGATTTGTATAGGAAATAATGCCCTTGGCCATCATGGTGTTGACCACGGGAATGCGCAGGGCGTCGGCAAAGGAGGTCAGCGCCTCCCCGGCGTGATTCCGGACAGCGCTGTGGCCCACCAGAATAATGGGATGCTTTGCCTTGTAAATCAGGGCGGCGGCCCGGTCAATGCTGGCAAAGGAAGCGTTCTCCACATCGTGGACCGGCTTCTTTAAGGGGCGTTCGGCGGGGCCGGGGGTGACTGTCATGGCCGCCACATTGTCCGGCAGGTCCACATGGCAGGCGCCGGGCTTCTCGCTCTCCGCGTATTTAAAGGCAATCCGCATGATCTCACTGACGGAGTCAGGGTTGACAATCTGCTTGCTGCGCTTGGTGATGGGCGCGAACAGCTCCACCAGATTTAAGTACTGGTGGGAGGTCAGATGCATCCGGTCGGTTCCTACCTGGCCGGTGATGGCGACTAAGGGCGCGCCATCGCTGTTGGCGTCCGCCGTGCCGGTGATCAGGTTGGTGGCGCCGGGTCCCAGGGTGGAAAAGCACACGCCCGCCTTTCCCGTCAGTCTGCCGTACATATCCGCCATGAACGCAGCGCCCTGTTCATGTCTCACCACGATGACCCGCAAGGAGGAGTGCTCCAGGGCCCGCATCATATCCAGATTTTCCTCGCCGGGGATGCCAAAGACGTATTTGACGCCCTCGCTCTCCAGGCATTTCACCAGCACTTCAGCGGCGGTGACGCCGTGACCTACGGCATTTTTCGCGGTGATCGGTTCAGTGGTTGAGTCAATTTCAGCGGTGGTCAGTTTAACGGTTGCGGCATTTCCCGCAGTGATCGGCTCAGCGGTTGCGGCATTTCCCACGGTGATTGATTCTGCGGATGAGTCATTATCTGCGGCGGTCAGGGTCATTATTTTGCCTGTTGCGGCTGAACTTGTCTCTGACACTGTGATTTCTGTTCCCATTATGATAATTGCCTCCAAAAAGTTATAATAGCTGCCTCCAAAAATGTAATGGGCAGGGATACTGCCCCCGGGAATGTATGATAAAAGCAAAGACACTTGTTGTTCGCAAACAAATTTTTTACAAAAGAAAAAGCCTATGGAAACCCATAAGCTTCTTTGCTCCGACAATTATTTATAAGGCATGAGGCCGCGGTTGTCAAGAGGAATTTTATTGTAGTACACAGAGCGGCATTACTATTCACAGTCATTTCTTCTGCTAGGAGACGCACTTCGGGTGCTCCACATGCGCAAAAGCGTCTGCTGTCTACGCTTCGCTTCGCGCTGAACAGATGTCCCCCGGACGTCTGGCGCCGCATCCGGCGCAACAAAATATCAAAGGAACGCGTCATACCACTTCATGATGGACTGGTCGTCGTTCTGATACAGGTTATCCCCAAGGATGTAATCCAGAATCTCTTCCTGCGCATAGGTCAGCTCATTTCTGCGGTTGACATTTTTGGGGTCCAGCTTGGTGTAGGCCAGCATTTCGATGGCGTGGATGCAGAAGGCTGACGCGCTCAGCATATCATTTTTATTTTTCTGGCGGATGGCCCTGGCTACCTCGCTTCCGGCGTTGCCGATCTGTTTGCCGATGGGCATGTCCCACCATTTCAGATATTCACCCATTTTTTGACGACCTCCGTGATTTTCTGCCGCGCTGCAGGGTCGGCGACATACCGTCCGGCCCTGGGGAAGCCTGCTTCCCGGTTGCGGGGCGGGTTGATCAGGGAATCGAACTCGATTTCCCCGTCCTCCCAGATATTGAAGCCGTACAGACTTTTCTGTGAGGAGCCTTGCTCCAGCAGGAGTGCTTCCAGGTCAGCATGCATC